>JAHDCE010000680.1:0-1478 GCA_020630045.1 Saprospiraceae bacterium
GACGAACTCCGGCGTCACGATTTTGGCGATGGAGTAATTGGCACTATAAATCAGGGTGACCGTGAGCAAGGCTCCGTGAATGAGCAGCGGACTTATTTCTGATTGTTTCGTTGACATTCCTATCAGGGTAAAAAAAGAGAAGGAAGGCTCCTAGGGGCCTTCCTTCCTTGGTTATGGTTAGAATAGATAATGGTAATCAATCTTCTATGATATCCAAGAGTCTGTTCAGGTCTTCCGTGTCTAGGAAGTCGATGGTAATTCTGCCACTACCATCTCCATTGACTTTAAGGTTGGTTTTGGCTTGCAGCGCTGATTTCAATCTTTTTTTGACATCTTGGTATTCTTTGGGCAAAGCCTTCCTGATGGGTGGATTCGGGCCGTTCTTGATTCCGTTTTTGTAATTGGAGACCAATTGTTCGATGGCTCTGACAGACAATTTTTCCTCAATGATTTTATTGAGATATGCTCTTTGTAAAGCCGGTTCCGCGCTCAATCCGGACAATGCGCGGGCGTGTCCCATCGAAATTTTCTTTTCACGTACCGCTTCTTGGATGGCTACCGGAAGTTTGAGAAGACCGAGGTGTTGGGTGATGTTTTCACGGCTTTTTCCCACTCTATCTGAAAGTGAGTTATGGGTCAAATCAAATTCCTCTATCAATCGGCTGTAAGTAATGGCCACTTCGATTGCATTCAAGTTTTCACGTTGAATATTTTCAATCAGAGCCATTTCTGCCATCTCCTTGTCGTTGGCGATACGGATATAGGCCGGGACTTTGTCAAGCCCTGCCATTTTACTCGCTCTCAACCTTCGTTCACCTGAAATGAGCTGGAATGTCTTCCCGATTTTCCGCAGTGTCAAAGGTTGGATGAGTCCATGTTCTTTGATGGATTGAGAAAGTTCGGCCAAAGCCGTTTCGTCGAAATCCTTCCTAGGTTGATACGGATTGAGTTCAATATCTTTTACCGGGATATCGGCGATGGAACCGGCCAATTCTTCAACCACCTTTTTCTTGGTGGTGAGGTCGTCTTCCAATTCCTCCTCGTCTAGCCCTGAAAAATAGGTGCTCAATCCTCCTTTTAAATTTTTCCTTGTTGGTTTTTTCGCCATTGTATTATTCTTTCGTCACTTTCTTTTTAGTCTTTTTCTTCTTTACCGAATCATTGTTGCGGAGCAAAACCTCCTTGGCAAGGTTGAAGAAATTTACTGCACCCTTAGACGTCGCGTCATACAAAGCTACAGGTTTGCCGAAGTTCGGCGCTTCTCCTAGTCTGGAGTTTCTGTGAATGATGGTGTCAAAAACGATGTCACCGAAGTGCTCCCTGACTTGATCTACGACTTCATTGGCAAGGCGGAGTCGTTGGTCATACATAGAGAGTAAAATACCTTCATACTCCAAATTCGGATTGAGTCGTTTTTTGACCAAGTTGATGGTCTTTCGGAGTTTGGTCAATCCCTCCAATGCGAAAAATTCACATTG
>JAHDCE010000680.1:1488-2150 GCA_020630045.1 Saprospiraceae bacterium
GAATCAGAATAGAGTCAGCGGCAGTCAAGGCATTAATGGTGATTAATCCCAAGGAAGGCAAGCAGTCGATAATGATATAATCATAATCATCTTTTACATCTTCAATGAACCCCTTCATGATGAACTCCCTTTGGATGGAGTTGATGAGTTCTACTTCCGCACCTACCAAATCGATATGCGATGGAACGAGATCCAAGTTCGGCGTGTCGGTTTTTATGATGGCCGCCTTTATTTCAAGGTCATTGACTAAGCAGTCGTATGTACTCGATTCGACCGACTTGAGGGGAATGCCCAAGCCCGCTGTACCATTCGCTTGCGGATCGGCGTCTACAAGTAGGACTTTTTTTTCTAAAATTCCGAGGCTGGCCGCTAAATTTATTGCCGTTGTGGTTTTACCCACACCTCCTTTTTGGTTCGCTATCGCAATGATTTTTCCCATGCTAAAGTTGAGTGCTACTTAAATTTTTGAATAATGATTGTTTTACGCCATTCGTGCGTACAATTACTAGATATCAAATATTGAAACCCGAGTTAAGTTGAGGTAAAACCAGTCTTTTTCCTTTATCGGAAAACATCCGTTGGGCTTCTTTGTGATTGATTTCTATATACGGAAATGAATCATAATGGCATCCTACAATGGTATCGCATTCGATAAATTCCGC
>JAHDCE010000681.1 GCA_020630045.1 Saprospiraceae bacterium
ATGTTTATTATTCTAAATGAAATTATATTTTGAAATTACCCTTCTTCCCATTTGGATTCATATAGTTTCCACATCTCTTTTTTCTACTTGGATTCATCCGGTAAATCCTAGTATTTATCCACAGGGCTATACCAAAACTGGAGGTTTGAGCGTATTACATACATCTAATGATCGTTGAAAGACCTCCATTGGATCGATCAAAAACTCAAATTCCATGCTTATGAAATTCAAGTCCAAATTGATCAGTAATCCCAATTATCAGAAGTACGGTGTACTTTATAGTTTCTTATTCTTCATCGTTTTGGTATTTGGGACACCTATATTCATTGTTCCGGGAACCGAAGGAAATACCACGTTCCTAATTTGGTATAACAGCATCGCTTTTAGCTTATTCGGGATATTTGCTGCTGTCTATTATTACCGTTTCCGAATCAAGGAAATCGGAGACTTAAGCGTTTGTGAACAAAACATCCAAATCAGTAAGGATGGCGAGGAACAACACATTCCTTTGGATGTTATCAAAGAAATCCGAATCGCTCGTGGAACGACCTTCCATAAGGACGATGCGAATATGATGACCTACTATAAGGGTAATAATTTCATAGAAATCATGGCAGGTTCCAAAATTATAGCGAAGACAGAATTCGTCATTGAGTCGATTGAGCATAATCGCCAGTTCGAGCACCTTGTGCAGTTCTTGAGAAGTAAATTGAGAAAGAAACTTACTTATACCTCAGTATAGAAAAGCACTCCCCTTTGTCCCTTCAGCATTATTCTGAGGGGATTTTTTTATTTTGTTATCATGAAAAACAAATATCTCTTATACCTCGCATGCTCTTGCATACTGCTAACAAGTTGCTTCTTAGTGGACCATTCCGATATATCCCCTTATTCCGATGAGGAACTATCCCAAGAATGGCAGCGGATGATTGATTCCCATCCGGATGGGAATGCAAGTCCCAAATTGGCGTCGGGTTGTTATCAAATCGATAAACTAGCCTATGAAGGTTCAATCAAAAGAACGCGGAAAGATGATGATTTCTCTGAAACCTTGCATCTTCTACCGCAGGCTGTTTTTACGTCAAAAAATTTCACCTCGGTCAAAGTGGATTATCAAAACCAAGGAATTCCACAACTCAATATCCATTTGGATGAAGATGGGAAAAAAGCATTTGCTGTGATTACTACAGAATTAGCAGGTGACCAGTCCAGATTAGCGTTTGTTATTAATAACATTCTTTATTCGGCACCTGTAGTTCTGGAACCCATTATAGGCGGGCAATTATCCATTTCCGGCGGATTCACAGATAAGGAAGCACACGCCTTGAGAGCCATTTTGGAGAAGGAAATGAATGAGGAATAAGAACCTGATCCATCACAACCTATTTTCTCTTGGATGCATCTTTGGTATAAAAGAACAGGATGCGACTACTTATCATCATTTCCATTATTGGTTTTTTCTTCACATCATCATCTGCCCAACAAGACTCCTTGATTTTGTTGGCAACAGATACTACGGTCTATGAAGTAGGGGATTCCGTCTTCGTTTCCTTTGATTTGAAAAAGGGCGGTGTCATGTACTCCAACAAGGGTGGTTGCGGTTATGGGCCGGAATATATGGCGACCTGCCAAGAAAATGAGATGTATACTCATTCAGGTGACCCTCATTGTTGTTATCTATTACCCGAGGAATATTGGATTAAAAAAGGAAGTTTTCATATCATCATTACTTACCCCGGCACTTACCAAGTAACTATTCCATTTATAAAAAACACAAAAAGACCGCCTAGGCCGAATAGCCGAAAATATAAAATGGCCTATTCAAAAGTATTTAAGGTGAAGCCTAAGGAATAGGCTATGATGTGTAAATATCTTGCTTACTTATGTTCAGTAAATTTGCCAAAACTGCTGTGAATCAGATATTAGATTTCAGAGAACAGATTTTAGAAATGTGAAGCATAAGTCGGGAATTTATTTCTAATATCTTAATTACGTCTAAGCTACATTAGTTTATTAGAGCAAAAGAACTACGTACAAGAAGTATAGAAAAAATAATCTTAAAATTTCCATAATTAAAAATGTAGTTCTTTGATTCTCAGGATAGGTCATTTTAAAGTGACTAAGATTGAAAAATATAACTACTTGTCAT
>JAHDCE010000682.1 GCA_020630045.1 Saprospiraceae bacterium
ATTGTCGCAAATTTAAGAACTTGTGTGAAAAATCATCCATCAGCTAAAAGTATTATACTCGGAATTAAGTAGTTTGCAATTTTCTGTCTAACTATTTTGCCCTTTCGCTTCTTTAAAAATACTCGACATAGCTACGGCTATGTCTGTGCTTGATAAATCGCCAAAGAACAAAATAGCGTCGCCACAATTCTTTCACTCCACTTAATTTCGAGTATAGCTTATTCCTTAGTCATTTTTCATAAGAATTTGCCATGAATCGTATCATCATACTTGCTTGTTGTCTCCTTGTATTCGGTTGTAAAACCACAAAAGAATCGACGGAAGGTTCTGTTGTCGCTGCCAATGACCCGGCGAATGAAATTTCAAAAATTAAGGAAACGATAGATGGGCTTTATTCAGCTATCAGTTTTGACAAGGGCGAGAATAAAGAAGAGATTGATTTGTTATTCATGGAATCACGTTTGGCACCAGGAGCAAAATTCGTCCATCAGGATCCCGAATCCGGTAAACTGGAAGTATTATCAGCCGGGGACTTCGTCAACAATGTTGAAAAGAACAGGAATAATGAAAGGTTTGTAAAACTCCAAGAAATTGGGTTGTCTTACGACATCAAACAGTTCAATGATATCGCACATTGTTATTGCCCTTACTCGTTGCTTTTTAAAAGCAGTAAAACGGAGATGTCAGTCAAAGGAACTAATCTCATCCAATTGGCCAAAATAGACGGGGTCTGGAAATTCATATCCGTTATGTGGACGGAAGATCCGAAAACGATGGAGGTAAAGACGATAGAAAATTAAATACACTGTGTAGTGTAATAAATTACCGTTTGATAATCATTTCCGTTTGAATGGCATTTTCGTTTTGAATTTTCAAAACATAAACACCTGCCGCCAAACCGGACAAATCAATGGAAGAGTCGCTTTGGATGACTTTCGTCAAATACGCTCTTCCCTTCATATCCAATACCTTTAAAGTTAGTATTTCACGTACATTCTCAATCGCCAATGAACCATCCGTCGGATTCGGATAGGCTTCTATCAGTTTAACATCATCTTTAATGACATTGGCGCTGACAATAGATTCATTCCTAAAAACACGGACATGACCGATATCTTGGTGTCCATATGCTCCAATGGTAATCGTACTGCCGCTCGAATTGAATTGAAGACTCTTTCCGGAAAAGTCATTCACAACTTCTCCTTCTATATCCGCACCCTGTTGAGCCCATGAAGTTCCATCCCATTCAAAAATCCTGACAGTGCCTTTGGCTAAGAAACGAGCCACACCTACGGCTAGCAAATCGCCGGTCATATTCAAACTGACGGCTTCTCCGAATTGTGACGTTTCATCATCTCCCAAGGTATTGCCACGTTGTGTCCAAGCGGTGCCATCCCATTCATATACATAGGTATTGCCATCCAAGTTTCCTGAAACAATATCATCACCCGGAGCTCCAATGGCCACTACATCTCCAGCTCCGTTCAAACTTATGGATCTACCGAATTCGTCACCATCTTTTTCACCTGAAATACGACTTCCTAACAAAATCCATTCAGTACCTTCCCACTTGAATACTTCCACATATCCTGCCTCATTATCACCAAACCCTAAGTTTCCGGTAGCTCCAATAGCAAGAACATCCCCCGCATTATTCAAACTCAATGAAAAACCTAAATTATCAAAATCACTTCCTCTGATATCAGTACCTAATTGTATCCAATCAGTTCCATTCCATTCATAGACCCTTGCGTGACCGGCATTGCCACCACCCCCATCATTCTGTGGACCTCCAATGGCCAAGATGTTTCCATCTGCTGCAAAACTCAAAGAAGCTCCGAACCAATCCAAGAAGAGTGAGGGGTTACCCTCACCATCTATATTTTGCCCTCGTTGCACCCAACTCGTACCATCCCAATCAAATACCCTTACTACACCAGAAGGTAATTCTATAGCGTTGTCAGCGACAAGAGATGTCACAGCAATCGTATTGCCACTAGCAGCTATACTCACCTGCCATCCTGACCATTGATCAGCCCCAATTCCATCAATATCATTTCCACGTTGAATCCAATTCGTACCATCCCAATCATACACCCTTGCATGACCGGCAAAATCTCCATTCGTATCGTTTCCATAACCACCGAT
>JAHDCE010000683.1 GCA_020630045.1 Saprospiraceae bacterium
ATTACTTCACTTTTTCCATTTTCATTTCTTTAATCGTTTCCCCATCTTTTGAAAGAACGATAAAGTAGCCCATGTCTTCCTCCCGTTCCGCCATTCTGATGTGTTCGACGAGGTATGTCCAAGCATGGTTTCTAAACTCATAACCGGATCCTCCTTGAGTTCCGTAAAAAGTATGTTTTCCATGGAACAGGATTAAATCCGGTTCTTCCGAGGTGGATTTGGGTCGGTTCCAAGAGACATATCTATAATTGCCATCATCCATCAAGTCGATTCGGATGGTGAATTTTTCATTTTTTAAGACCCATATATTTTTATTCCAATCGCTGACACTTGGGTGAAGTTTCGCTTCTTTTTCTTGGTGGAGTTGTTCCAGTAACTGTTTCTCTTGATCCGAATTATAGTTGATGGTGATGATTTTTCCTTCACCGTTCAGCCAGATTTGTCCGTTGAGGATACCGAGGTTTCCATGTCTACTGAATGTATTGTCCTCATTGAAATCGGAGGTAGTGAGTAATTTTTTGAATACATCGTCGAAGATAACCGGATAGTATAAGATGAAATCTTCTTTGGTTTCTAGATCCGGTATGGGGTTCGGTCGCCGGATGGGATATTCTACCATGTCGGCCAAGGCATAAATGCGGTTATTCCGGACATGCTCGATTAAGGTTTCTACTGCTTCCGTTTTTTTCGAATTGTCTTGAGCGAAACAGTAACAAGAAGAACAAATCAATAAGGTGATGATGAGATGTTTCATTTAGAGTCAAATGTTTTGTGGATTTTGGACGATATTGATGTCAAGGCCGATGATGTCACGCCAGCCTTCACCAAGCTTCGGCATATCCAATTTGAAGGGGGTGACATGGTGCCACAAGTCGGTTCCGTGGACAACTTCGTCTTTGGAGTCCCCTTGAAAGATGAATTCCCCCGGCATGAGGGTGTAGGCGAAAATATTTTCCTTGGTTCCGTCCTCACGCTTTTCGATGATTTGACTTTCGCCTCCCGTTACATTTTTGCGGTTGATGACGAGTGCGGACACGATATAATCCGCTCCGTCTTCATGTGCCCCTTCCGGGGAATTGTCGCCCGGGGCGAGCATGGTCGCCTTGACGCTCATGAAATGGGAGACGACACGTATGGCATCCATTTCGGGCCGGACTTCCTTCGTGATGCCATAAATGCCCTTCAGCCAATCGGAGAACATATCATTTTCTACATGTTCGGCCGGAGCTTCGGCGAATACCCGAGGCCAAGAGCGATAATCGTCTTCATCGACTCCTTGAACGAATTGTTCGACCGGTTCGCGTGTGATTTCCCAGGTTTCGTCAACTTTGCGGATCAAGAATTGGGAAACGGATCGTCGCCGCCAAGGTTGGATACTGTCATAGGCGACTTGTTGGTTGTAGTTGAGTTGGCTTTCCCATTCCCAGAGGATATTGTCGTCCAATTCTCCTACATAAATGGGTTTTAGTAAGGCATCCAGTCGATCCCAATCTTGCGGAAACGCGATTTTTAGAAATTCGATACGGAGCCTTCGTGTATCATATTCGTCCCAAGGCAATTCTTCAAAGAAACAGGAAAAGGTTTCTATGAATGCCGCTTGGTCAATTCCTAGGCAATCTAAGTTTGAAATCCTGACCGGTGAGCCGATGTCTCGTCCTACCAGTCCTGAGATTTCCTTTTCGGAAATAGGTAGTGAAAAGGAATGGCTATCAGACATAGTATTTTTTTCTTGGAAAGATACTTGATTTCAAGGAAAACTGCTATGATGTATTTTTATTTTCCAAGTCCGAGTTTAAATGCTGCCAAGCATCGCTCCCTTGCGAATTTGTGATCGACCATGGGTTGGGGATATTCGGGAGTGCCGAATTCAGGCACCCATTTTTTGATGTATTCAAACTGCTTGTCGAACTTTTGTTGCTGGGATGTGGGATTGAAAATTCTAAAATAAGGAGCGGCGTCCGTTCCGCATCCGGCGGCCCATTGCCAACCACCCGAATTGCTGGCGAGGTCGAAGTCCAACAGTTTTTGAGCGAAATATTTTTCTCCTTTTCTCCAGTTGATGAGTAGATGCTTGGTGAGGAAGCTCGCAGTAATCATCCTGACTCGGTTGTGCATGTATCCGGTAGCGTTAAGCTCACGCAT
>JAHDCE010000684.1 GCA_020630045.1 Saprospiraceae bacterium
GGCTATGCTTTGCGGCGAACGCCTCGTTGATTCCCAAAATAACGATTCGTCTTTCATCCAAAAAATTTCGTGATAACATCTAATTATTACAAACAAATCCCTTTCAGTTATATCAAACATTTCTTATCTCATTATGGTTTCTTTTCTCAAAACCTAAAGTAGATTTCCCTCTTTTACCTTATATTTAAATAAAAAACCACCATGAAAACGACAGATGAATTATTTCAGAAATTCAAAACTAAGAAATTGGTTAAGCGAAAGACCCGACAAATTCGTGGAGGAGATTGGCAAACCACTGACGCTGGGGCGCCAGGTGGCTGGGTGACTGATTGTAGTGCAGGGCATAAGGATATTCCACAGAATGGCTGTGACCTTGAGAGTTCCGCTGCTCGTTGACCCATTCATTTCAAGAAGGTGTATTGAAATAAATTTTTATTGATTAAATTTACAGAAGGGAATACAATGTATAATTGGACCTTGGGTCTTTAATAAAGTTAAACGAGAACAACTCAAAAACAACATTTCAATTTGATCAAGTCCAGCCACATTGACACCTTGGTATTTACATTATACTGCAACCCAATGTTCGAATAGCAATCGCTTTTTCGACTTTTTTATTACTCTTAAACAACCATTGATGAAAACATTCAAAGTCGCGATTTTAGGTGGCGGAGTTGCCGGAATCACAGCAGCTAAAGCACTTGCCTCACAAAAGGGAATGGAAGTCACAATCATAGAAAAAGCTCCGAAGCTCGGTGGCCTCAGCAAAGGAACGGAATTCGACGGATTGAAGTATGACATCGGCGCTTTTTTATATTCGGACATCCATTGGTTCTTTCGGATATTTCCATTTTTAAAAGATGTTTTTGTGGAGGTCAGACATGTGCCGACATCTATTTATGGTAAGGGGAGATATGGTCAATATCCCTTTCATCCGAAAACCTATAGAAAGGAACATGGCAATCTGAATTTTGCCTTATCGAGCCTTAGTTTACTCTTCGGAAAACTTCGATATCGAAATATTGAAACCTTAACGGACTATTGCCAATACTATCTGGGGGAAAGGGTATACAAAAAAAGCGGTTTACAACGATATGTGAAACGGTTGTACAAACGGGACGATCATGAAGTGGATGTAAAACTCGGTTATTCAAGAATGAAAACCATAGGTCGTTTCGGGTTGCGGAAAATCATAAAAAAAGCCCTTTCCGGTCAAGCCGTATTCAATTTTAGAAGACCCAATAGTCAGATTCATGTACGTCCGGAAAATGGATTCGGGGAAGTGTTTCGATTATTGGAAAATCATTTATTGGAATTAGGTGTGATAGTATCCAAAAACAAAGCGATTACCGGAATTCGAAAGATAGATGGCAGATACGAAATATCAAGCGGCGAAGGGAGCGATATGTATGATGGTGTAATTTCATCCATTCCGTTTACGGTGACTCAAAAATTAATTGGAAAAACCCCCGATTACCTCCCCTCATATATGTCGTTGTTGACGTTGTTTTACAAGGGTGAAATCCTAGTAGATAAAAATGTATTTTACAACTTTACGCAACAAGGAGAATGGAAGCGGATTACTGTTTTTTCAAAATATTACGGGCGTGTTGACAATCAAGATTATTTCTGTACAGAAATCACAATTGATCCCAAGCAAGAAAATGATGTCGACCAACTCCGGGAAGAATTCGAAACCCACATTCGCGAATTGGGCATCGCCGACCGCCTTGATCTTAGGGGGTATAAAATCATCCCCTTCGCATATCCTTTTTTCGGACAAGGCGAAATGGAAAAAGCGACGCATGAGCTAGACGTTATCCGTAATTATGGCATTGGTTTAATCGGTCGGCAAGGTTCTTTCGATTATATGACATCGAGCGAAACAGTAGAGGCTACTTGGAAATATATAATGGAGGAATATCTTCCATCACTCAAAAAAGAAAGTTTGCAAGCCAATCTTATATGACTTTTTTCGGGATTTTTCTTTGGGGCTTTGGGTGTACCCATCCCGGTGGAATGGGCTGTGATATGTCATCCCTTCGGGATTTTTCTTTGGGGGCCCCTTGGGTGTACCCATCCTGGTGGAATGGGGTGTGATATGTCATCCCTTCGGGATTTTTCTTTGGGGCTTTGGG
>JAHDCE010000044.1 GCA_020630045.1 Saprospiraceae bacterium
GTTTGGGTTGTGGAGACGGTTTGGGGTGTGGAGACGCAATGCATTGCGTCTCTACCATTGTCATTATTATCATTATTTGTATTATATCGGTTTTCACCAATACCGATAATGGCATGAAAATGATTGGGCATCACCACATATTCACCCATCCATAAATTCATATCAGGACGCATATCAAATGTTTTTAACCATTCGGCATTTGCAATGTTGCCGATTTCGGATAAATCCATTTTTCCATTTCTGATATCACCGAAAAAATGTTGTTTGTTTTTACAACAAATCGTCACGAAATACAAGGCACTGTCACCATAATCCCACCACGACGCGCGACTGGACTCGATACGGTATTTGTTTTTGAATTTTTTCATTTATAAAATTATATAGTCGAGCTATGTGGAGCCGCAATGCATTGCGGCTAAATCCATTTTAGGTCACCGTCAAAGAACTAATTCCATCTCCACCTTTTTCAATTTTGATTTGAACCGGAATCCGATCTTTCAATGCCTGTACATGGGATATGACACCAATGGTTTTGCCACCTGTTTGGAGTCGTTCCAGGGTCAATAATGCTTGTTCCAAGGTATCGCTATCCAATGTTCCGAAACCCTCGTCTATGAAGAGGGAAGAAATGCGAGAAGTGCCGCCCGCCAAATCCGAAAGCCCCAACGCCAACGCCAAACTGACCAAGAAAGATTCTCCACCGGAAAGGGTGTTGACCGGGCGGGTGTGCCCGGTTTGGTAAAGGTCGATGATTTCCAGCCCCAAGTCCTCATCCGTCCGTTTTTGGATTTGATATCGGTCGCTGAGGGTCAATAAATGCCGATTGGCGAGCAATGTCAGCCGCTGAAGCGTAAGTCCTTGGGCGAACACCCTGAATTTTTTACCATCGGCCGATCCGATCAGTTGATTGAGTCCTGCCCATCGATCCCGCTCCTTGGTTTGTTTGTCGATGTCCTTGATTAAAGACTCCGCTTGTTTTTTTCTCTGCGCATTGGTTTCCAATTGCAATTCGATACGAGTCGTTTCATTTTTGTCCTCATCCACTTGGCGTCGGAGTTCGTCCCTTTTTTGCCGGTTGGCATGCAAGACCTCCTGAGAATCGTCCTTACGTTCCCGTTTCGCCAATTCCTTGCCCAATCTATCGGAATCGGCCGCCATCCGGGTCTTTTCTTCCTCTAATGCCTTTTCTTTTCGTTCCAAGGAGGACAATTCCCCTTCGGACAATATACAAGCCGCCAGGGTGTCGATATCCGAAATGCCCAGTGCTTCGATGGCCGCGGATAATCGCGTGTTCATATTTCCGAGTTCATCGGAGAGGGCGTTCAACTGGTCATTGAGGTTGATAAGAGAAGTTTCGTCCCGTGCCAATTCTTTGTCCCATTTGTCTTTTTCGGATCGTTTGGTTTCGATATCGGTTTGTGCCTTGTCCAGTTCTTCCTGATATCTTTTTCTTTCCCCTTCCGGGGAAACGCCTTCCGGCAAATATTGAATCCGTTTGTTTTTTAATTGTTCCAATTCCTCCTTGACAGCCAATAATTCCTTTTTGATATTGTCCAACTGCGAGGTCTTTTCATCAACTTCCTTTTTACCGTTTTTAATATCGGTTTCGAGTTCTATTATTTTTTCGGAATAATGTCCTAGAGAAAGTTGTTGATCTGCGAATTGATCTTTCTTTTTCGACAGTTCGGTGATGATGTTTTTGACCGACTTTCCATCCACTTGGTATTTCAATAACAAACCGCTGGTATTGGCTTGTTCCTGCTTCAATTCCGTCGTTTTGGATTGTATTTCTTTTTCAACCTGTTTTTGCTGTTCGAGCAATCGTTGATATTCGATTTCGGATTGCTGATATTGTTCCGCCCGAACGCTCATTTGCTGTTCCAAGGTGCGGATGTTTTTAGCGAGGCTCAACACCTTTTCCTTGATGTTTTTTAGCTCGGTCAATTTGTCCGTTCCTTCTTTTAAATGTTGTATTTTTTTACCCGGAATTTTGAATATGTTTTCATTCCATTTCAAACTTTCGGGAAGCATGGCGAATTTTTGTTCATAACTGTTTAAGCGTTCTGTATGTTCCGCGATTTGTCCGGCTTTTTGCTTACCGTCACCCAACAATAATTCCTTTCTAGTTTGGATATTGGAGACTTCGGTTTTCAGTCCTTCATGGTCTTTCTTGATTTGTTCATATTGTGTTTCCGTCCGTTTCCAATCCTCTAGTGCCGAGTCGGGAAACGGAGCGAAACTTTCTTGTGTAGCCGGATGTATTTTAAAAGGGTGGTGCTTGGAACCACAGACCGGGCATTCCTCTCCGTCCTTGAGGTTGAGTCTTTCCTCCTCAAAGTCCTTCAAGGCTTTTAGGGTTTCGTAATTGCGTCTTTTCCGTTCCACTGCTTCCTTGAAATCCGATACCAAAAATTCATTGGTCAACAAGTGGTTTTGCTTGATTTCTTCCTCGCGCAACAAGTGGTCCTTTTCTTCCTCCAAGACATCCAACCGCTTCAGCAATTGCTTGTATTCCCGTTCCCATTCGGCGATTTCTTTGATGAGGACTTGTTGTTCTTTGAGTTCATCTATTTTCTTGTCTAGCTTATTGGCCAAAGCCGTTCCTGTAAACTCGGCATCATCCGGGTCGAGGCCGGTGTATTGTTTTTTTAAGGCATCTAGTTTTTGAGTGCTTGTTGCTTGCGACTCCTTGTGGCTTTTCCGTTTTTTTTCTAATCCGGCGATTTGTTGTCCTAGGGATTTGTTTTCGTTTTTTATCGTTCTTAATTCCGATTCCAAGACCTTTATCCGCTGTAGCGGAATTTCGATTTTGGGCAAATCCGAAGCAATGTCCCCATAGTGAGAGTTCGTTTCTAGCCAAGCGGATAAATCCTTTTTCTTCGTATTGGCTTTTTCATTGTCGGCTTGCTTCTTTTCCAGTTTTTCCTTTATGGAATTCAAGTTGTCGTCCAATGTTTTCCATTCCGTTTTTTTAGGTTGGAACAGTTCTCTTTTGGTTTTGATTTCAGTGTCCAGTCGAGTGGCTTTTTCCCACTTCGGAATGTTTTCTTCTTGTTGTTTTTTTAAATTTTGATATTGTGATAAGGCAGTTTGTAAACTACTTTCAGATTGCTGTGAAAGTCGCTTTTTGTTTTCAATACCATCACCAAGTTTTCGGATTTGTATTTTGGATTGACCGGCTTGTAGGATGGCATTTTTTCTTTGCAATAAAAGCGGGTGGTGTTCTCTTGTTTTTACGTGTAATGCCAGTCGTTTTTTTTGACTTTCAAAGGCCTTGTTTTTGACCTCCCATTCCTCCTTGTTTTTTTGTAAAATGGATAATTCCGATTTCAATTCCATCACCCGGTCCAAGCGATTGATTTCGGCAAGGACCATGTCAAGTTCTTCGGTCGCTTTCTTTTCATTATTACGCCTTTCGGCGAAAATATTTGATAACTCCTTTTCTTCTTCCGAAGAAAGGATTTCCAGTCGTTCTAATTCTTGGTCGAAGAGTTTTAGTTTTTCCTGTTCCTGCTTCGATCTTTCAAAGGCCGCTTTGGAGATTTGAGTATAAATATCGGAACCCGTTATTTTTTCCAACAATTCGGATCGTTCCGTTTCGCCCGCCTTGAGGAATGCTGCAAAATCTCCTTGGCTCAACAATACGCTTCTACAAAACCGATCAAAATCCAAGCCGGTGATTTGGTCGACTTTGGTATTGATGTCTTTGATTTTTTCGGCGATGATTTTGTATTCCTCCGTTTGCGGATTCCATCTGCTCAATGTTCTGTTGGGGCCTTGTATTTGTCCGTCCTGTTTGTTTCGTGCCCTCCATATTTTCCATTGAACCATGTAACGCGCTTCCGGCGTTTCAAAACAAACTTCCGCCAAGGAACTTACCGTTCCGTAGGTCATGATGGAAGGGATTTCACGTTTATGAGAGAGTCGTGGCGTTCGTCCGTACAATGCCAAGGTGATGGCATCCAATATGGTGGATTTTCCGGCGCCGGTATCTCCCGTTATCGCGAACAGTCCGAAGTCCGATATCGGTGGTTCATCGAATCGTATGGTATGTTTCCCTAGGAGGGAATTGATGTTCTCCAGTGTGATGGATATGATTTTCATTCTCTGTGACTAGCTTTCTTTTTCTTGCATCCAATTCAATAATTCTTGAAAAGACTTTTCCGCCTTTTTCTTGTCTTTGTCCGACAGCCCTTGCGATTCACATCTTTTTAGGAACACCTCAGCCGGGGCGAGATCTTCTAATTGTTCGTAGGCCTGGGTCAAATCATCCAAGGTGCGGTACTGTCGATCGTAACTGACACGTAATATCCTGATCGGATATTCACGGGCCAGTGTTCTGTAAAATTGGAAGGCATTGACTTGTGTTTCTTCGGATTGGATATTGATTTCTATCCAAGCTTGGCGTTCTCCTTCCGTTTCCAGTAGTTCTTTACCGATTTGGTGTAATTGTTCTTCGACTTCTTTTTCATTTCCCGAAAGGGAAACCAACCTGCGATAAAGCGGAACGGTGATTTCTGATATGCCCTTGAGTTCCTTGCCTTCCCATTCGAGGAGCGTCACGGATTTTTGGTCTTTCCATTCGCCCAGACTCATCGGTATCAGGGAGCCGGAATATCTGATGTGCCTTTGTTTGCCGACCATTTGTGGTTTGTGCAAATGTCCGAGTGCCACATAGTCGAATATTTCCGGAAAATCGTCAGCGGCGATGTTTTCCATGTCGCCGATATAAATATTGTTTTGACTGGCGGAAGCCGTGGCGCCACGAGCATATAAATGCCCGGTAGTGATTAGGGGAATGTCCATTTTCCCGTAAGGGATCATATACTCCGCCAAGTCAGCATAGTGTTTTCGAATTCCCGCTTTGATTTTGTCGATGCGTTCTTCTCCCGACTCTCCCGGAGTGGCCGATTTCAAATCCCGATCACGCAAAAACGGAACAGCTGCGATAACCGCCTCCAACTCATCAGCTTCATTTTTTAGCTCGATGACTTCGTCCGCTAAATCGGAGGTGACGCAGCCAACCACATGGATGCCCAGCCTCCGAGTGAGTTCATTGGGCGCATTGAGCATGGAAGGGGAGTCGTGGTTGCCTCCCGTGATGACGATATGGCGACATCCGGCCTCCTTGGCATCCATTAGGAAATCGTAGTAGAGTTGGCGGGCATTATTGGGCGGGTTGGTAGTGTCGAATATATCGCCCGCGACTAGTAGGATATCGACCTTTTCTTTAGCGATAATATCTTTTAACCAATCAAAGACCCAACGGTGTTCTTCTATACGATCGATTTGTTGGCGATACTTTTGTCCGAGGTGCCAATCCGCTGTATGGAGTATTTTCATCAATTTGTTGATATTCAATGATTTGTTCTAGGAGGTTTGCGGGTAAAATTAATTGAAAATATTGTATTGCCGATAGGGAATTATAAAAAACGCCGGGAGAATTTTCTCCCGGCGTTTTTGGTACAACGATGATGGTTCGCATTAATTTCCGCCTACACCACCGATGATTTTGAATTCGGTACGACGGTTTTTCTGGCGGTTCTCCGGATTATCGGATCCGTCAGGGTTGGTGTTCGATACGATGGGTTGCGATTCTCCATATCCTTTGGGTACCAAACGAGATTGTGTGATGCCTTTTTCGATTAACCAATCCACAACGCTTTGGGCACGTTTTTGTGATAGGGAAAGGTTGTAGCTATCGCTACCTTTACTATCTGTATGCGACCTCAATTCAATGATGATCCGTGGATTTTCATTCAGCAGTTTCAACAGCTTGTTGAGGTTGGGAATGGATTCGTCCCGGAGTTTGGCGGAATTGAAATCGTAGTAAATATTATCCAAAGTAAAGACGACATCTTTTCGAGCCTCCTTCATTTCAAGTCCGAATTCGATTTTCTTTCCTTCGTTCCGAAGTTCGCCTCTACCTGAAATGCTCAAGTAGCCGTCCTTGGAAGCGGTGGCTTTGAACCAAGTACCTTCGGGTAGGTTGAATCGAATTTCTCCTTTGCTATCGGTGGTGTATTCTCCGAGCTTTTTACCGGTTTTATCTTCAATGACAATTCTTGCTCCCGGTACCGGTTTGCCATCTTTGGAAGTAGCATCTGTGGTCGTCCAAATACGGATTTCACGGGTTTTAATCTCTTCGGCCTCTTTCTCCAGATAAAAATCTTTAGTGAAGACCTTACTGTCCCTAAGACCACGGGTATTGAATTCGAATTGTTGTGGTAAATATCCATCCACTTTTAGCTCAAGGACATAGCGTTTGTCCAGTTGGATATTTTCAAAATTATAACCACCTACACCAGTATTTCCATTCTTGTAAAAATTTCGGGATGGGGTAGTGTGGAACAAATCCAATTTCGCGCCTTTGATTTCTTTTTTGTTTTCATCGTAAACCTTCCCCCTCAAATCGGCGATAATGGTTTTCTCTAATTTCGGCCCTTGTAATTCCGCAACAAAAATATCATCACAACAAGTGGATCCGGCTCCCGTAATCGACGAACCTCCTTTTCTATTGGTTACCAAATAAGCGGTCGTAGCGGTTTTATCGAGTACGAAATACATGTCATCAGCGGAGGAGTTGAGTAATACACCCGCATTTTTGGCCGGTGTCCACGCAGTGAAATTGACATTGGTCTGGTACGCCATAAATACATCCATTCCTCCATATCCCGGGTGTCCATCCGAACTGAAATACAGCCTAGGACGTGGATCTTCATAACCATCGGCTTCGTCAATGAAAGGGGATATTTCATCTCCGGGTGTATTGACCTTGTCTCCTAGGTTAACCACACCTGAAATATTGCCTTCTTGGTCGAGCATCGCTGCATATAAATCCATCCCTCCTTGTCCACCACTTCGATTGGAAGCGAAATAGAGTACATCGCCGGTGGATGCGGACAAAACAAAAGGTGTCGTGCTTTCTGATCCGTCCATATTGACCGGTGCCGGCATTTTTTTGGGTCTGCCCCAAGCATATTTTTCTTTGACTTGCAATCTTTCCGCAACATGAATGGCACAGTCGGTTTCGGCACCGGGCTGTTGTTCGCAAACGGTGAGGTACATCCTTTGTCCGTCCTTGGAGATGGTTCCGTTTCCGATATGGAGTGTTTTGTCATTGAGGCGGATAGACATTTTCTCGACATCTTTTACTTTATCAAAATCTTCGACCTTCGCCAGATACATGCGTGCATATTCCTTCTGGGTTGCGAGGTCGATGACTTCATTCTTTTTGAGGGAACCGAACATCAATGTACCGTCTTCGAGCGGCATGGGGCCGAATTCGGTGTATTTGCTGTTTACTTTTCTTCCTAGGGCATCTATTCGTTCCACCATGACGACATCTTCCGCTCCCATTCTAGCGATTTGACATCCTTCATATTGTTTTTTAGCGATTTCGCGGTAGCGTTCTCCTTCTGAGCCGTCATAATCTTCTACGAATTGGAAGAAGATTTCTTCTGCATCCATATACTCGCCGGATTGCTTGAGCATCATGGCATAGTGGAAGTTGATGAGGGGATATGCGGCCTTGTCACCTTTGCCCCTGTCCAGTTTCTTTTTTACGCTTCTATAGCTACTAGCGGCCCTTCTGTAGTCACGTGCGGCTCGATAGGCTTCTGCTTGTCTGAATTTTAAATCCAAGTCACCTGAATTTAATTCCAAAGCTTTCTTGTAATTATCTAGGGCGTTGTAATAACTGCCTTGTGACATGAGCAAGTCGGCGTTATCGGCGTAATCTTTCCAGTTTTCCTTGGCTTTACCAGGTTGCGCTTGGAGACTTCCAAGAACAAAGGTGGCTATGGTGAAGATGAAGAGGATTTTCTTCATGATGGTATTATTGTAAATGTTCAATAAAAAAGGATTCTTCATTCGTGGGCATTTTAACCTTCCGGTTAATAATAACGGATGGCCGGCAAAATCGGTTTGACTGATTTCTTGATGGTTCCTACATAACCCAAACTGACTTCGAATCCTCCGTTGAGGTTGGTGGCTTGTGAGAGTTGGGAAACATTGATGTCATAACTGGCCATGAATTCAACTCCTTTGAATTTCATTCCTAAGTTGACAATAGGTGCGTCTTGAACGCGATATCCCGCACCTAGGATTAACCCGAAATCAGGTATCACTTGATAACCGAAATTCAAGGTCAAGTTGGTTTGGGTGACAGCAGCTTGGGACATGAATAATAATTCAGGCATGATGCTGAATTTCGGATTTTTAGTAATGATTTCCGCTTGTGCGAATGCCGCTAATCTTCCGGGTAAGTTTTCATCTTGGGTCGTTCCGGAAAGGAATTGTTCGTTGAAAGGAATCAAGTGCATGTATGCCGCTCCGATTTTGTAATTCAGTCTTTTACTGGGGTATGAACTGAAGGTGACGCCCAATCTCAAATCTCCTCCTGAAGTGTTTTCGTTGGCGAAGTTTTCCATGGTCGCTTGTGTAGGATTACCTCCCGAATCAAATTGATCGGAAAAGATAAAGTTGAATACATCGATCCTTTTGTTGATGAATCCACCTTGAAGACCGAAGGACAACCAGTTTTTTTCCTTCTTGTCCAATTTCATATGATATGCTGCTGAGGCTAAGACATACAAATTGGTGAAGTCACCACCACCCGTTTGGTCGTTGATAATCGTCAGTCCGGCTCCTAGGGAATTCCCTTTTTTACCCAGCTTGAAATTCATATCAAAAGATAGGCCCGGCGTTGAGTAAACGCCTCCTCCCGTAATACTATTCCATTGGTTCCTATAAATGGCCTTGATGCGATAAGTGCCGGGAATATGTCCGGTCAGGGACGGATTGGTGTGTAGGGGCATGTTATAGAATTGCGAGAAATGGACGTCTTGCGCATCTACGGCCAGTCCGCATATCATGAATAAAATGAGATATAAAAAACGCTTCATAAGCTTATGATTGTTTCCTTACGGAAAATGATTTTATAGTTTGATTCAGGTGTTAGCGGATCAGGTTAAAGTGTCCTTTTAATTCGGTTTCCCTTCCTAAGAGATCTTCGAACACGACGATGTAGACATAAGTACCGACAGGTTGGTCTGTGTCATTGTATTTACCATTCCAACCGACAGTGGGATCGTCATGGAGCATGACGCCCCAGCGATCGAATACACGGAAGGTGGTGAAAGTGGCTACATTGTCAGAAATTTCGAATGGCTCAAAGAGGTCATTGTTGCTATCTCCGTTGGGACTGAAAGCCGTAGGCATGGTTACTTTGGCTTCCGGAAGGACTTCAACCCTGACTTCGTCGCTTGCCGTACAACCATTCGCATCGGTTACGATGACGACATAATCTGTCGTCTCGCCCGGTGAAGCATTTGTGCCTTGACCGGTAGGATTATCTACCGGACCATTGAACCATCCGAATGTGTATGGCTCTGTTCCGCCGCTTGGTGTGGCGTTTAGTGGAGTAATATCTCCTTCTTCAATAGTTACATCTTCACCTGCATTTACTGATGGGGATGGGAATTGGTTGATTGTCGCGGTGGCAGAAGCGATGCATCCTAGTCCGTCAACTACTGTCACAGTATAATCACCTGTCCCTACTCCTGAGATGAACGGTCCGGATTCTCCACCCGACCAAGCGAATGCAAGTGGGTCTGAACCATTGGTAACGCTTGTAACTTCTATCTGCCCTGTATTAGCACCTTCGCAAACATCAGTGGCGGAAAGTAAGATGTCTAAATCGTAAGTCAGGACTTCGATGGTTGAAACCGCAGTACAGTTATTGATATCGGTAACCGTAACAGTATATGGCCCGGCCTGTAAATCGGTAATGTCGGTGTCCAGTCCGCCATTGGACCAAATGTAGTCAAGGGTTCCGATTCCATTGGATGCGATGACGGAGGCGGAGCCGTTGCTTCCTCCTGTACATGTTTCCATTTGGAACATTTCTGTAGAAATATTGTATTCCGGTACTTCTCCTGAGCCTTCGGCTGTACAACCCCTTGAATCTGTCAATGTTACTTGGTAGTTACCTACATTCAAGTCCGTTAATTCCCCATTCAAATTGACAATACCGGTGGACCAAGAAAATTCTACGACTTCATCGGTGTTGACGATAAGTGCACCAGCAGGTTGTTCGGGACAAGTGGCTAGTGCGACGATATTGAAATCCAGTTCATCATTTTCTACATTGAAGAATGCATTTCCGGTACATCCACGAGCATCGGTTACGGTCAAACTGTAGCCACCGGCTTCCAAGTTTTCGAGATCCGGTGTGTTCGGACCCGAATCCCACTGGTAATCGAAAGGAGGATTTTCTCCTAGGGCGATTTCGGTATCAATAGCTCCTACGTTCTGGCCGGCACATGCTTGAGTGACCATGCCTTCAATCAGTATGACGATTTCTGCGACCGAGAGTTTTCCTTGTGCGATACATCCCTTGCCATTTACCAGTTGAATCCAATAATCGCCCTTGTCTACATTAGGTACATGGAAGGTTCCCGTTTCGCATTCGGGATGTCCTCCTTCTACTACGGGGTATTCGGCATCTTCTTTTTCTACGGTATAGGTGTAGGGCTTATCACCGTCATCGGGTAGGGGAATGAGGCAAATGATACCGTTGTTGTCTCCCGCACATGGTTTGACGACTTCGAATTGGGTAGCTAGGGGTGCCGGTTCCCCGATAAGTAGTGTGTCAGGATATGGAGCGATGCACGTACTTCCTGATTCGACCACTAATGTATAGTCGCCGGGTTGTAATCCGGTGAATGTGTAGAACGGGTCGGTAGAAACCACGGGATCAGCTCCTGATAAATTGTATGTGTAGGGAGAAGCACCTCCCGTAACTGTTACGGTAATGGAGCCGTCATTTTCTCCGAAACATGATACCGAATCCGCCATTGTCGCCGCGACATCCACCACGAAACCAAGACAATTCGGGGCAAGGACGGTGAATTCACTGGTGGATGTACATCCAAGGTCGTCGGTTACTGTTACTACATAGTCGCCTTCCGGCAAATCGGTAATGGTGAACCCATTTGAACAAGTTGGCGATCCCATTTCGATGTTCCCTACATCAGGAGAAATGGTTAAATCATAATCTTCTATGCCACCTTTGATACAAACATTGTACATACCATCAGACCCTCCTAGTGTTGATACGTTTGTTACCAGTTCGTCATTAAATGAAAGTGGTTCGTTTTCTTCAATTGTAACAGGAACTCCTAGGTGTACAGAACAACCATTCGCATCAACGACTTGGATATCAAATTCGCCGGAAGGCAGACCTGTCTGATTGAAGGAAGTCGAAGCTTGAGGAGGAGATAAGGTCATACCTCCGTCAGTTGAGAATACATATGGTGCCACGCCTCCTAGTATGGTGACTTCAATTTCTCCCGTTTCGGCTCCGCCACAATCAATATCGGTAGGAGTGGCTGCGATAATGGATAAATTACAACTCGGGTCATTGATGGTTACGAATACGGAATCTAAACAACCATTGGAATCGGTCGAATAAATGGTATAATCTCCTATGGGAAGATCCGTGATGACGAAGTTGCCCGGACATGTACCGGCTCCTTCGCTAATCGTGCCGGCTTCCGGTTGGATGGTGGGGGTAAAATTCCCGTTGCCTCCTTCGGTGCAAATTTCAACGCTTCCGTCGGTATCGCCTACAGAAGTTACATTATTGATATCAATAGCCGATACGCTAACCGGTTCTGATTCTGAAATAAAGACCGGTCCGAAAAGGTAGGTGACCTCACAACCATTGTTGTCAAATACTGCGACATCATAAGAACCCGGTGGAAGGTCGGGGAAAATTAATGGAGATTCGAGTTCTGTGAATTCCATCGGGGGGATGCCGTTACCTAAATCTACCGTGATTGATGTAGCGTCGCCAAAATCCAAGAATTTGATTTCGACATACCCACTGTTACTTCCTGCACAGGTGGAAGGATTGCCAACGGCCTCTTCAAGTTTGAATCCGGTACAAGGGACATCTTCGATTTGAATGGTCGGAATGACTTCAGAACAGGCTGTTCCATCAGAAATGGTAATGTCATAAGTTCCGTTGGGAAGCCCGGTGATTTCATAATTGTACAAACATTCTCCTTCGACAAGGGTCAAGGTTCCTTGGGTGCCGGTGGATGAAGTGATATCGATGTTTATCGGGTCTATTGCATTTTGTAGACAGATTGTGATTTCTCCGTTGTCCATTCCATTGGTCGTGCCTGTCGATTCGACCGTCAAGCCGGTTCCTAGGTCACAGGTTCCGTCACAGGCGCTAAGGTCGAATACACGGACTTGGCCGGCGCTATTTTCAATAACGGAAGCACCCGGAGCCCCTACGACTGCAAAAGATCCGGCAGCGGATAGTTCGACATCTTGTCCCCAAAAGTTATTCTCATCCAATCCGATGATTTGACATTGTTCCATCCAGTCGATTCCATCAAAGATGAAATGTTTTAGACTTCCTGCATTGGGGCCCGAAACCGGGTCGCCGGATTCTCCGATTACTAAGATGTCTCCTAGGTCTGACAGTGAAAGTCCCACTCCTGTTGCATCCATGGTATGTGTGGCGAGTATATTTGTTCCGACTTGGACCCAATCTGATCCATCAAAATCGAAAACCCGCACTTTCCCACCATTGAGGAATGCGTCAGAGCTAGTGTAGTGTCCAACAGCCACTCTTGTGCCGCTTGCAGACATCGATAATCCTCGACCTGCACGGTCGTTTGCATTTTGTCCGTTGAGGTCATTTCCTAGTTGAGTCCAGGAAGTTCCGTCCCATGAAAATACTCGAACGGTTCCGGCATTTGTACCGGCGTTGTTGTTTTGCGGATCACCAATGGCGACAATATTTCCATTTGATGAAAGTTCAACTTCAGAACCGAATCCTTCTTCGGTTCCTTGTCCTAGCAAATCTGTACCTAATTGTACCCAATCCGTTCCGTCAAATCGGAATACCCTTGCATATTTCTCAACTGCGGCGATTCCGTTGGGAGCACCTACCGCTATCGTGTTTCCATCATCCGAAAGGGAAATGGAATATCCTAGTAATTGTCCGGAATCGTCACCAAAAATCGAAGAGCCTCGTTGGTTCCAGTTTACTCCATCCCATTCAAATACTTGGACGCGGCCAATACTGAATACTCCTCCCGAATCATGTCTAGGGGAACTGATAGCGACAACGTTGCCATCGGCTGACATAGAAACGCTCCATCCAAGTGCTTCTCCTGATTGAGTGGATATAAAAGGTGACCCGACAAGTGTCCATGTGCCACTTATATTTTCATAGACATAAGCTACTCCATCTCCATCGGCAGGCGTTCCATTATCCGCTTGGTCACCGATAATGATACGAGAACCGTCATTTGAGATATCGACTTCTTGACCGAATTGCCCGTCGAGGTGCGGGCCATCGAGATTTTGGCCGATTTGAGTTTGGGCGTGAAGCGAGGCGGCGTGAAAAGAAAATGTCAAAAGGAATAGGTAGAATACCCGGTGATAAAATTTGACCATCATATCTTACTTTTATAATATGTGAGGTAAAAGTAAATAAAAATTGAATGACCCAAAGGAGTATAA
>JAHDCE010000685.1 GCA_020630045.1 Saprospiraceae bacterium
TAAATCCAGTTCGAATATTCGGACTGGATTTTTTTTGAGTCTTAGAAGCAGTTTGGGTTTAAAGCTATTTAAGCTCAAAGTGCTTCTTCAATAAGTAAAAATTCTACTCCACCAAATCAAACTGCAACTTGGCGAGTTGACTGTAAGCGCCGCCTGAAACACTGAGTTCGTCATGAGTGCCGGTTTCGATGATTTTACCATCTTCCATAACGAATATGCAATCCACGTCACGGATGGTCGCTAAACGGTGTGCGATGATTATGCTCGTTCTGCCTTCCATCAATTTGTTCAAAGCGTCTTGAACGACCCTTTCCGATTCTGCATCCAAGGAGGATGTAGCTTCGTCCAACAAAAGAATGGCCGGATCTTTCAAGATGGCACGGGCGATAGCGATTCGCTGACGTTGCCCACCGGATAATTTTATACCACGTTCTCCTACGATAGTTTCCAGTCCTTCCGGAAATTGTTGGATGAATTCCCAAGCATTTGCCTCCTTGGCCGCTTTTATGACTTCTTCCTCATTTGCGTCAGGTTTTCCATAGAGGATATTTTCACGAATGGTACCGCCGAATAACATGACTTCCTGGGGAACAATAGCGATATGACTTCTATAACCCGAAATACCGTAGTCATTTATATTTTTCCCATCTACTAAGATTTCACCGCCGGTCAAATCATAAAACCGAAGCAACAATTGTACGATGGTGGATTTTCCCGAACCACTCTGACCAACCAAAGCGACCTTTTGTCCTTCCTCGACTTTCAAGTTCAAATCTTTGAGTACGATTAAGTCGTCCCGAGTCGGATAAGCGAATGAAACATTTTTGTATTCTATTTTACCGGACAACTTTGATACATCACTTTTCGCTTCCGCTAAATCTACTTCAGGATCCATAGACAATATTTCCCTGACCCTTTCAGTTGCACCAATCGCTCCTAGTAAATCCGTATAAAAACTTCCCAAACTGGCAATGGCAGCTCCGATGATTCCGGTGTAAGAAACGAAAGCGACCAATTTGCCAGCGGTCAATTCTCCTGTTTCCAGCATCAATACCGCTTGCCAAACCACAAAGCACAATGCACCGAATAGTACGGTGACGATAAAAGCGGAAAAGAGGGCACGTCCTTGGGCGAATTTCATGGCCACTTTTACGACTTGATCATTTTTACCACCATATCTCAATGACTCATATACCTCATTGGTAAATGATTTGACAGCCGAAACGGTTTGGACCGTTTCATTCAAAATGATATTGGATTCCGCTAAAGCGGCCTGCTTTTCTTTACTCAATTTTCTGATGTATCGACCAAAAAACATCGCTGCGATAACCACTACCGGAAATGTGGATACCATAATCAAGGTCAATTTTAAAGAAGTGTATCCCAAGAAAATAATACATCCGATGAGCATGATGATCTGCCGAATGAACTCGGCCAAGGTAACTGAAAATGCACCATACAATTTCTCCGTGTCAGAAGTGACCCGACTCACCAATTCTCCACTTCTGTTCTTTTCAAAAAAAACGATGGGGAGCGTTATGATTTTATCATACAAGGATTTTCTCAAATCTGCGATTCCGTTTTCACTCGCCTTGGCGAACAACATCACCCTTGTATATGAGACAAACCCTTGTATTAGCAAAATGGCGACTAGGAATATACCGATTTGAGACAAGGAAATATCATATTCTAATTTTCCCTCCGCACTGTCGATCATGAAGCGGAAAAGCGTAAATATGAGCAAGAAAGTCAAGCTAGAGAAAAACAAGAACAACAAACCGATGTACAAGGACCATCGGTATGGTTTTACGAATCGGAATATCTTAACCGCTTCTCGGAGCGTTTCCCGATTCATTTTGACATGCTTGTCTTCTTCACCTAATTTTTTTCTTCCGCGTGCCATGCTAATTAACAATTATAGGAATGTGCAAAGATAGCCTTAAAACATATGTCAACCTTGAATAGATGAGAAATATGCTTTTTCTTTTATCATTTAAATGTAAAATAAGGGAAGTTCAATCCACTCGAACATTGGCTCAAAGGAAGACATATTACAATAATTCTAGATATATTTGAGGAGTCAATAGATGTTATCACGAAATTTTTTGTATGAAAGACGAATCGTTATTTTGGGAAT
>JAHDCE010000045.1 GCA_020630045.1 Saprospiraceae bacterium
CGGATTATAAAGGACTATATGCTGTAAAACTTCCCGTCAAAGCACCATCAATTAATAAAAACGGTACACAACTAATGATGAAAGCGGGCATGCTCCATGGGGCCGGAGATCTTTCGGAAATCCATAAAATAGCGGCACAACAAATAAGTGCGTTGCCGGAGGAATAATGATTTCCATAAAAACAAATAGAATAACTAATCAGTCCCAAGAGACAAATCCAATCGACCCATTTATTATTTACTAGAAAAGGCATTTTTGGGAAATAGCATTTCAAGCATTCATAAATAAATACGCAGGAAAAAGGAACAACAACAAAAAACAACCATTCGCCTAGGGGAAGTCCTAACCATTTATAGGCTGACATATAGTACTTGGGATTGAAACCCCATATACCGATTGAAGTAAAATGGATATCCCATATTATAAATACTAGCCCAACTATAAATATTCCCGGGAATAGATATTTCCATTTTTTAAAATAGGCGACCTTTTTATCAAAGGAAAGGAAAAAGGGAAAAAGTACCGTTATCCCGATAAGCATGAGATAAAGTTGTTCCCGTTCTAGAAAGGGAATCAGAGTAACTTGTGGAACATCATAAATTAGTTCTGATTCCAATGGGGGGATAAAACACCATTGAGCAAGTGCTGAGAATACAAGCATCAATACTCCTATGATGTTCCAATTTTTTCTCATAAGAATTGAGCGGTTTACCGACAATAAGGAGTTCGTGTAAAAAACAACCGATTATACCAGAAAGAATCGTAGTCAGTCAAAATATTAAAGGATATTGAAACTCGTTTTGATGGCGGAGCTGAATAGCAAATACATTTTTTTACTGTCCTTGACCCTGATTCTTTCCTCCTTGACGTGGGCGGCGGTTTTTCTTTTGATTTTTTCAAAAAGATTGATGTAATAGACATATGCCAAATAAACACCAAACCGGGCGCTTTTGGGCAATCTAACTATTCCCGCGTAAGCGGCATCAAAATCAGCTTTAATATCCGCTTCGATAATTTCTTTCTGTTTGTTGTCGAATCTGGTAAAATCTATACCCGGAAAATAAACCCTTCCCCTTTCATCATAATCGCTTTTCATATCTCTCAGGAAGTTGATTTTTTGAAAAGCAGACCCCAATTTACAGGCAGGTTCTTTCAAAGACTGATATGATGATTCGTCTCCTTCACAAAATACGCGAAGACACATCAAGCCGACCACTTCAGCCGAGCCATATATATACTCCTTGTATAAGGAATCTTCATATCGATGAAAATGCAGGTCCATTTCCATACTGTCCAGAAATGCATCAATCAATTCGTA
Source organism: Saprospiraceae bacterium (assembly GCA_020630045.1). Classification (GTDB taxonomy): domain Bacteria; phylum Bacteroidota; class Bacteroidia; order Chitinophagales; family Saprospiraceae; genus JAHDCE01. Next base: position 1,319 of record JAHDCE010000045.1, read on the forward strand.
CTCGATTTTGTACTTGTTGACCACTTCTTGGAAAGCATGTAATACCGGGTTCAAACTAATACCGGATTCGATCGCTTCGTAAGTTTGTTTTCGAAAAGAAGACAACAAAACTGCCTTGTCTTTATCGTGGAATGTGTCCACGATTTCATCCGCAAAGCGGACGAATCCATAAATCGCATAAATAGGTAATCGCAATTTAGCATCGAAGACCCTGATCCCCATCGAAAACGAGGTGCTGTATCTTCGAGTAATCAATTTGCTACATTCCTTGCAAGTCTGATCGTATAATGTCATCATGGCATTCAGGATTTAGTATTGATTTGTAATAACATTCGCCACCACTTCACCGGAAATCAATGAAGGCGGAACTCCCGGTCCGGGTGTGGTGAGTTGTCCGGTATAGAATAAGTTGGATATCTTTTTGCTTTTAATGCTGGGCTTGAGGATGGCCGTTTGCTTTAAAGTATTCGCTAAGCCGTAAGCATTTCCCTTGTATGCGTGATAGTCTTTTTCGAAATCTTTGTGGGCGAAATCCCTGCGGTATAAGATGTGATCCCTTATATTTTCACCCATTAATGTTTCAAAACGATCCATTATTATATGGAAATACTTTTCCCTCATTTCTTCGGTGTCTTCAAGGCCAGGAGCAAGTGGAACCAAGACGAATAAATTTTCGCATCCTTCGGGGGCGACCGAAGCGTCAGTGACAGATGGGGCACAGACATAGAAAAGCGGTTCTTCGGGCCAAGCCGGTTGTTCATAAATATCCACCGCATGCTGTTTGAAGTCCGTATCAAAAAACAAATTATGATGATGGAGTCCTTCAATTTTTTTATTTACTCCCAAGTAGAATAGCAAGGATGAAGGAGCCATCGTCCGCTTATCCCAGTAGGATTCGGAATATCTTCTTTTCCCTTTTTCCAAGAGATGCTGTTCGATGTGATGATAGTCAGCGGCCCCTACTAGAATATCAGCTTTGTGGGTTCCTTTGTCAGTTATGATTTCTGAAACATGTCCATTCGGTACGACGATTTGTTTCACCTCTTCACCCAACAAAAACTTAACTCCTAGTTCTTCCGCAAGGGCGACCATCCCTTCTATTATTTTGTGCATTCCTCCCATCGGATACCAAGTACCCAAAGCCAGATCCGCGTGATTCATCAGGCTATACATGGCCGGTGTTTTTTCAGGAGTGGCTCCTAGGAAAAGAACAGGGAATTTGAGTAATTCCCTCAGGTATTTATTTTTGAATAATCCATCGACGTGATCGGACATCGAAGAAAACATCTGAAGTCTGAATAAACTTTTGAAGACCCTGAAATCAGCGAATTCCATCAGAGAAAGTCCGGGTTTGAAAACGAACTCTTTCATCCCGACTTCATATTTGTATGCAGCTTCTTTGAGAAACTTATCCAGTTTGACGCCGCTGCCAGGTTCGTATTTTTCAAACATGGCCTTGAGTCCCTCAAGCGTTGCGGGAACTTCCATGTTGTGATCTTGGGAAAATCGAATGGTGTAGGAAGGATCTAGTCGAACAAGGTCGTAGTAATCTTCCACTTTCTTTCCGAATTTCGAAAAGAAGGATTCGAATACTTCAGGCATCCAATACCAAGACGGCCCCATATCGAAAGTAAAACCTTCGGCTTCGAATTTCCTAGCTCTGCCTCCTGCGACTTGGTTCTTTTCTATGACTGTTACATCATAACCGCGACTGGACAAATGGCAAGCCGAGGATAGGCCGGAGAATCCCGACCCGATTACAATTACTTTCTTTCCCATGGTTCTTTGATTTTATCAACCATAAGCAAGAAACGACAAAAAACCAGTCTTGTTTAAGAAAATTCAATATCCAAGGTATGAATTGTTAAACAAAAAGGATAAAAACAAAAACCCACCGCCGAGTATCGGCGGTGGGTTTAGTCAATATATGTCGTATAAATGCCCCTTACGGGAACATATCAATCATCATTATGCGTCCTTGTTTTCATCGTCTTCCTTGTTTTCTTCGGAAGAACCTTGATTCAATTGATCTTTCAATTGAGAGAAGACGTCCATATCACCTAAAGTAGTACGCTCGATACGAGACTGCTGCTTATTGATGGATTTACGGACATCCTGACGTTGCTTCTCTTTTTCCTTACGAACTTCATCATCCGCTTCACGACGGATATCTTGAAGGTAACGGGTATGAGAAACTATGATTTTCTTATCGTCACGGTTGAATTCGATGACTTTGAATGTCAATACTTCTTCTTCGCGTACTTGTCCTCCTTCGTCACGTTTCAAGTGGCGAGCCGGCGCGAATGCTTCCAAACCGTATGGCAATTGAACGATAGCTCCTCGGTCGTCACGACGTAAAACGGTAGCTTCATGATAAGACCCTACCGGGAATACATTTTCGAAAGTATCCCAAGGGTTCTCTTCCAATTGTTTGTGGCCCAATGACATTTTGCGAGTATCGGTATTTACATCCAATACAACTACATCGATGTCTTTTCCAACTTTGGTGAAATCTGACGGGTGGTTGTAACGCTTGGTCCAAGAAAGATCTGAAATGTGGATCATACCACCGATTCCTTCTTCCAACTCAACGAATACACCATAAGGAGTCAAGTTTTTCACCTCACCTGTATGACGGCTATTGGTAGAATAACGCTCTGCGATATCGCTCCAAGGATCCTTGCTCATTTGCTTCAATGACAATGACATCTTACGATCTTCCCTGTCGATTGTAACAATCTTGGCTTCGTGGATTTGTCCTAATTTGAAGAACTCACGAGCATTGACCGGTTGGTTGCTCCAAGTAACCTCAGAAACGTGAATCAAGCCTTCAACACCCGGAGTGATTTCAAGGAACGCACCGTAATCTTCAATGTTTACGATTTTACCTTTAACTACAGAACCTTCTGCAAGGTCAGCGCTCAATACCTCCCATGGGTGTGGTTGAAGCTGCTTCATACCTAATGAAATCCTGCGCTTGTTCTCATCAAAGTCAAGAACAACGACATTGATTTTCTGGTGCAATTCAAGTATTTCTTTTGGATGTGAAATACGTCCCCAAGAAATATCCGTGATGTAAAGGAGTCCGTCTACGCCACCCAAATCCAAGAATGCTCCGAAATCGGTGATGTTTTTGACGATACCTTCCAATACCTGACCACGCTCAAGTCCAGCAATGATTTTTTCTCTTTGTTCTGCCAAATCACTTTCAATAAGTGCTTTGTGAGAAACAACGGCATTCTTAATGGCTTCATTGATTTTAACCACTTTGAACTCCATTGTTTTTCCGACATAGGAATCATAATCAATGATAGGCTTGATGTCGATTTGAGAACCCGGTAAGAATGTTTCCAATCCTCCACAATCTACAATCAAACCACCTTTAGTTTTACTAACTACGGTACCTTTGATTACAGTTCCTTCAGTATGGGAATCAACAATCGCCTCCCATGCTTTTAACAATTTGGCTTTTCTTCTTGATAAAACCAATCGGCCTTTCGAATCTTCTTGTTTTTCGACATAAACGTCGATTTCGTCTCCGATGGCAATTTCGGAACCACGAAATTCGGAAGCAGGAATCAAACCATCCGATTTGTATCCCATTTCTAGGATGACATCGCCATCTCTAATATCAGAGATACGACCTTTAACGACTTCCCCTTCACCAACATAGTTCAAGGTACTGGCGTATAGGGTTGAAAGTTCGGTTTTTTCAGCTTCTGAATAGTAAGAGGTATTTCGTTTACCTGCGGTCCAGTCAAAATCATCATGAGCGGTTTCCTCCACTACTTCGACGTCCTGGTCCAATACGATTTCCTCCACTTCTTCTTCGACTTCTTCCTCTTCTACTACTTCTTCCTCCACTTCTTGTTGGAGAATTTTAACGCCTTCGATTTCTTCAGCATCTTCAGTTTCTTTTTCTTCCGAAGCATCTTCAGCGACAGGAACCTCCTTTTTTTCTGCAGTTTCTTCTACAGGAGTTTCCTTTTTTTCAACAGTTTCTTCTACCGTAGTATCTTCATTTTTTACAGTTTCCTCGGCAGGAGTCACTTCATTTTCTTTTTCTAAATTTTTTTCGTCGTCTGATAACATTTAAACTAAATTTGAATTTTTGGTTAAGAAATAAGAATATCGCGGCAAAAGTACGTTTTTTTATCCATTTAATAGCAAAAGATTTCCATTTGGGTATATATAAATTCATCAAGCCTTTCTTCCCTGCCGGTTGGCAACGGAATATCCATTATTTCAAACTCGGAATAATGGCAAAATTGAATCGCGGCAACACCCATTATTGCGCCTGTTGCGACAAGCAATTCAAGGGATTTGAGGATATGGGTGAAGGCAGTCATCCTAGGAAAAACGTCCGCTGTCCGGGGTGCCATAGTATGGAAAGGCATCGGATGCTCGCCGGCTATTTGGAAAAAGAAAAAGAAAAATTCTTTTTCAATGGTTGCAGGATTCTTTATCTAGCTCCCGTCGTCGGAGTCATTCAAGTCTTGAAAAACATTCCCGACACGACTTACAAGGGAGCTGACTTGGATTCCATATGGGCTGACGAACATTTTGACCTGATGGATATCCCCCACCCTGATTCTTCATTCGACTTCATATTATGCTCCCACATTCTCGCCCATGTCCATGATGACAAAAAAGCATTGCGGGAATTGTTACGGACATTATCCCCAAAAGGACATTTGATATTATTGGATCGAATCCATGACATTCCAACTACTATGGAAGCAAGTAAAAACACTGATGCAAAAGAAAGGGAAAAAATAGTCGGGCAATCGGACAGGTTTAGAAAGTATGGACTGGATTTCAAACAAAGAATCCAAAATGAGGGCTGGAATATTGAAGAAATAGACTATGCCAGCACATTAAGTCCTGCTAGCATCCATCGTCAACGACTTCGCACAGATGAGTTTATCTATGTTTGTAAAAGGTCTTTTTGATTAAACGTTGAATAGAAATTCCGCGACATTCTTTAAACAAAACCAAGAATTCGGAATTAGTATTTTGTCTTTTTCCGTACTTTCGTCGGAATTAACTAAATCAGAATCATTATGATCAAACGGTATGCAAACTCTTTTATACTTGTAGCTATATTGTTAGTGTCAAGTTTAACGTCCAACGCCCAAACTCAGGCGAATAAAGTAATGGACGCACTTTCTAAAAACAGAATCGGATATGATTTAACCCAATCAGATATCAATGATTGGATTGTTTCCGATAATTACACCACCAAACACAATGGTGTTTCGCACTTGTATCTACAACAGACCATTGGCGGAATTCCGGTCGAGTTGGCGGTTATGAATGTGGTCGTCAAAGAAGATGGCACCATCTTTTCGGTCAAAAACAGATTTGTCAAGGATGCTCACTCCAAGAAATCGGGTACGGTTTCAATCTCTGCGGAACAAGCGCTTCGACTTTCAATTATTGCTGTGGAAGCACCGATGCCTTCCGAGATAACAGTTAAAGAAAGAAACTCCGGAACCGCTCAACTCACGACTTATTCAATTCCGGAACTCAGTACACAGGAATTCCGAGCTGAACTCGTTTACATCCAAGGTGAAGACGAACAACTTCAATTGGTTTGGAGAACTCGAGTCCACATCGACCAACCTTTCCAAGCATGGGAAACTTATGTGGATGCCGGATCGGGAAGAATCGTCAAAAAGGCGGATCGCGTCTTAAGATGTGATTTCGGCAATGCTGTCGTCGATCCTTCTTGTAAGGAAGCCCACGCGGAGCATGCTCATATTTGCCACGCCGGTCACAACCATTCTTCTAACGAAGACGTCAATACTACTTTTGCCGCTATTCCAAATTCATACAGAGTATATCCGCTGACCATTGAAAGTCCGAATCACGGAGGAAGAGCACTGGAAGTGGATCCTACGGATTTGGTAGCTTCTCCCTTCGGATGGCATGACACAAATGGTGCGGCAGGTGCTGAATACACCATTACAAGAGGTAATAATGTATTAGCTCAAGAAGATCAGAACGGAAACAACGGTTCAGGTTTCAGCCCTGACGGTGGACCGAATCTCGAATTTGATTTCTCCTTGGATTTTGGTCAGGATATCGAAACTGACGGGGCGTTTCAAAACAGAAGTTCCGTAATTACCAACTTGTTCTACTGGAACAACATCATGCATGATGTTTGGTACAGATATGGATTTGATGAAGCCAGTGGAAACTTCCAACAAAACAACTATGGAAACGGAGGTCTTGGAAACGACTACGTTTTCGCTGATGCACAGGACGGATCGGGTACGAACAACGCCAATTTCTCCACTTTCCAAGATGGTCAAAACGGACGTATGCAGATGTTTTTGTGGAACGGTTCCATAACGGGTTCATTCACGGTAAATTCTCCGGGTACAATTGCAGGAAATTATCCATCAACCAACGGTGCTTTTGGTTCAGCCAACTATAGTGTAACAGCTGATATTGTTTTAGTAGATGATGGTACAGGTGCTACAAGTACCCTAGGATGTGGAACGAGTTACGTCAATAATGTTGCGGGTAAAATCGCTTTAATCGACAGAGGAGATTGTCAATTCGGTTCTAAGTGTTTGTTAGCACAAGACGAAGGTGCTGTAGCAGCTATTGTCATCAATAATGAACCGGGAGGTACATTTGGCATGGGCCCCGGGTTTGACGGTGGTTCAGTTACGATTCCTTCTATTATGATTAGTCAGGCTGATGGAAATGCCATTAAGGCTCAATTGGCAAGTGGTGCTGTCAACGCTACCTTAATTGGAAACTCAGTACAAGCGTTGGATGGTTCTTTGGACAACGGTATCATCGCCCATGAATATGGTCACGGAATATCTATTCGATTGACGGGTGGTCCCGGTAACCCGAGTTGTTTGGGCAACCAAGAACAAATGGGAGAAGGCTGGAGTGACTTTTTCGGATTGGCATTGACTGTCCAGCCGGGAGACGATAAAAACAAAGTACGTGGAATCGGTACATATGCTGCCGGCCAATCTACTACGAGTCAAGGAATACGTAGTTATCCTTATACGCATGACATGTCTATCAACCCGTTCACTTACGATGATATCAAATCAGAATCCGTTCCTCATGGAGTAGGTTCTGTTATGTGTACAATGCTTTGGGATTTATACTGGGACCTTGTTGAGGTTCACGGTTTCGATACTGATTTATATAATGGTACAGGTGGTAACAATATCGCTATGCAGTTGGTCATTGACGGTTTGAAACTTCAGCCATGTAGCCCCGGATTCATCGATTATAGAGATGCGATTTTGGAAGCGGACGAATTGAACTATGGCGGTGCCAATAAATGTATCATTTGGAATGCTTTTGCAAGAAGAGGATTAGGATACAGTGCATCTCAAGGTAGCTCTAACAGTCGTGGTGACGGAGTAGAAGCATTCGATCTTCCGCCTGACGGACAGGATTTGAGCATTACAAAAACTGCGGATCGTTCCGAGGCATTGGAAGGAGAAGTAGTTACCTATACCGTAACAATCGCTAACCAGTGTTCTGATGTATCGAATGTCAAAGTATCTGATATTCTTCCGGGTGCCATGACTTATGTTCCAGGTTCAGCATCTGATGGTGGAACTGAAAACGCGGGCGAAATCGTTTGGCCGGACATAGCGAATCTTCCTCGCGGATCTTCTAGAAGTTATACTTACCAAGCAACTATCGACGCGGGCACTTACTCTCCTCCTGGTCTTATCCTAGCCGATGACATGGAGTCAGGAGACGGAAACTGGACGACATCGAATACAACCGGTCTGAGTGATTGGGTATTGGTCTCCGCCGGAGGTGATACTGAATGGTTCGCTGAGGAATTGGAAGGTGGTTCTACTGTAGAAAACCAGAGACTTGACCTATACCCCATTTGCCTGGGCGAAGGAGGTGAATTAACTTTCACTCACCGATATAGTACAGAAGTCAACTGGGATGGTGGACAAGTATTCATCAGTACAAATGGTGGTGGTAGTTTTACTGACCTGGGGCCTTTTATGACTGAAAACGGGTACAACGACTACATTACAGACAATCCGTCAAATGAAGCTTTTGCAGGTAACAGTGGTGGTTATATCACGACCAAAGTCGATTTGAGTTCATTCTCCGGCAATTCGGTTATCATTCGTTTCAATTTCTATTATGATAATGCGGTTGATGGACAAGGATGGAGAATTGATGATGTATTCTTGAGCGGTGGTTCGGCGGCTAATAACATAGCTACTGTAATTTCTGATCAAGGAACTGCGTCAACAAGCAATTGTGTGGCCATCACACAATCCACCTCGAATGAGGAAGTCCTAGCGGAATTGCCTCAAATCCGATTATTCCCTAATCCGGTTGACGGAAATGGGTTGAATGTGGAGTTGATGAACATGGCAGGAGAAAAGGATGTACGAGTTGAAATATTCGATCAAGCAGGTCGCTTGGTTCAACAAATCAACGCTGCTCCCGGGGCTTACAAGTCAATCGTTAGTGTTCCTACTAACCAACTTGCGAATGGACTATATACCATCCGTGTCGTAGGCAAGGAATTCTCCTTGGCGGAAAAAGTAATCGTCAATCAATAATTGACTATTTCGCCGTAAGGCGAGAATATATCTAACCAACCGTCCAAGGGGCATGCTCCTTGGACGGTTTTTTTTATGAAAAAAGGCAAACAGCGAAAGCAGTTTGCCTTTTCAAATCTTTTCTAAGCAAGTAGTGAATTAAACCAACTCCTTCGCAAAATCATGAATGGATTTTTTGGCATCAGCCAATTCCCTTAAAGAGGCTGGAACAGTCCATCGCTCCCCGAACCGATTGACAAAATCATCACAATCGCTAATAAAATTGTCTATTCCAACATAATCGATATAAGATAAAGCCCCACCCGTATAAATCGGGAATCCCCAGCCCAATACAGAACCGATATCACCATCGGTAGTCGAACGCAAGACACCTTCATCTAGGCATCGATAGCTTTCCAAAGCTTGGCGGTGTAATATCCTCTTGGCAATAGTCCCTTCATCTAATGTATCGACATCTGACTTGTACAAATCTTTCAGACCTTTCCACAAGCGTTTTTTGCCTCCTTTCGGATAATCATAAAATCCGGCCTCATACTTTTTGCCTTTCCTCCCATGGGTTTCCACCAAATCTTTAAGGATGGCATACATTCGTTTTTGAGCAGGCGTTTTTTCATTGGGATCGCTCTCATACACATGCATACTCAAGGTCAAGGTCACCTCGTCATGAACCGCCAAGGGACCGACCGGCAACCCTTGTTTTTTGGCGATGTTTTCAATCATGGCCGCCGGCACTCCTTCTTCCAACAAGTACATTCCTTCGGCGACATAGGTCCCGAAACAACGGGAGGTAAAAAAGCCTCTGCTGTCATTGACCACAATCGGCACTTTCCGAATAGCCACTGTATAATCCACCGCAGCCGCAATCGCCTTATCCGATGTCTTCTCGCCTACGATGATTTCCACCAAAGGCATTTTATCTACCGGAGAAAAGAAATGGATACCAATGAAGTTCTCCGGTCTTTCAGAAGATTTGGCCAACAAGGTTATCGGAATAGTCGATGTGTTCGAACCGTATATCTTGTCCTTGCCCAATACCTTTTCCGTTTCCTTGGTTACCTTGTCTTTCAATCCGGGATCTTCGAAAACGGCCTCGATAATCAAATCACAACCTTCAACTGCATTCGGGTCGTCAGTCGTGATGATTCGCGACAACAAGGCCTCCTTCTTCTCGGCGGTCGAGCGCCCTTTTGATATCGCCTTATCCAATAATTTACTTGAATATTGCTTTCCTTTTTCAGCACCTTCAACCGTTACGTCTTTCAATACGACTTCCATTCCCGCTTTCGCGGAAACATAGGCGATACCGGCACCCATCATTCCGGCTCCTAGGATACCTAATTTTTTTACTGCATACTTAGGCTGGTCTTTGGGTCTCGCTTTGCCCTTGCTAGCTCCTTGAATTCCCATGAATCCGGTACGGATCATGTTTTTCGCTTCGGGGCTCATACAAGCTTTGGTAAAATACCTTGCTTCAATCTCCAAAGCCCTATCAATCGGAATTTGCAAGCCTTCATATACAATACTCAAAATGTACTTTTGAGCCGGATAATTTCCATGTGTCAACTTGGCAACATTGCCCGAAGCCCCCGCTAGGGTCTGAACGCCGATAGGTGTCCAAACCGAACCGCCTGGTATTTTATGTTTCTTATTGTCCCAGGGTTGTTCCACACGCGGATTCGCCAGTATCCATTCCTTGGATTTCGCCAATAACGCTTCGCGGTTTTCAGCGACGTCATCTATCAATTTATCTCGCAGCGCTTGGGGCGGACGGGCTTCTTTTCCTTGTAACATATACATCAAAGCCGTTTGGATGCCCATTAGATAAGGGACTTTACATGTACCTCCACCTCCGGGCAACAAACCGACTTTCGCCTCCGGAAAACCCAGTTTGATTTTGATATCATTCAAACAAATCCTTCTATGGCAAGTCAGGCACAATTCCATCCCGCCGCCCAGGGTCGTTCCGGTAATTGCGGCGACAAATGGCTTGCCCGAAGTCTCGATAAACCGGGTAGCCCGATGCATTTCCATAATGGCTTCATAGAATTCGTTCGGATCATCAATCGGCTTGGCCAGCATTTTCAAGTCGGCACCGGCCATAAAAATTTTCCTATCGGAAGTAACAATTACCCCTTTCACCGATTTATCCGCGATGGCCTTGTGGGCGACCTCGCAATAGTCCTTGATAAAATCAATGCTGAACAAATTGGCAGACTCGTTTTTCTGATGGATGTTAATGGTTCCCACTCCATCACCGTCTACTTGATATGATAAATATTCGCTAGTATAATTTGACATTTCTTTCTTTTTGCTTCCCCTTCCGGGGAAAAATTTATCCGGGGCGAGGTTAGACCCTTTCAATAATCGTGGCGATACCCATACCTCCACCAATACACAAAGTCACCAGTCCTGTACTCAAATCCCTTCGCTCCAACTCGTCCATTAGGGTACCGGTCAACATACAACCGGTCGCTCCTAGCGGATGACCAAGTGCGATAGCACCACCATTGACATTGATTTTGGAATGATCGACGCCCATTTCATCCATGAAATACATCGGTACGGAAGCGAATGCTTCGTTCACTTCAAACAAATCGATATCGGATACATCCATTCCCGCTTGTTTCAACGCTTTTTTGGATGCCGGAGCAGGCCCGATCAACATGATAGTCGGATCGGTTCCATGAATCGCAGCAGCTCGGATTCTAAATCGAGGTTTTAATCCCAGCTTCTCCCCGATGGCTTTATTCCCAATCATAGCGATTGCCGCACCATCCACGATCGCAGATGAATTGCCGGCATGATGGACGTGATCAAGGACTTCTACTTCAGGATAACGATCGATGGCTACAGCATCGAATCCCGCCATTTCTCCCATCATAGCAAAAGACGGACTCAGTCCCGACAATCCCTGTATCGTGGTCGAAGGGCGAATGTTTTCATCTGTCGATAAAATAGAAATACCATTTACGTCCTTTACCGGAATCCGGGAAACAAATCGGCCTTCTTGTTCCGCCTTAGCGGCCCTCATTTGAGATTCGAATGCGAATGCGTCCACATCATCTCGTGTATAACCGCTTTTGGTCGCAATCAAATCCGCAGAAATTCCTTGTGGAACGATATGGCCGGGTATCGCGATATTCGGATCCATGAACATTCCTCCGCCATCGGACCCCATTTTGACCCTTGACATGCTTTCTACGCCTCCGGCGACAATTAAATCACGGAATCCCGATTTGACATAGGCTGCAGCTTGATTGATGGATTCCAAACCGGAACCGCAAAAGCGGTTAAGGGAAACACCACACAAGTGATCTCCATAATGAGATTGTTGTGCAGCGGATTTGGCGATATTCGCTCCTTGATCCATCACCTGTCCGACACATCCTAAGATGACGTCTTCGACCAAAGTGGTATCCAGTTGATGTTTTTCCTTAAGATGAATGAGAACCTGTGTTGCCAATTCGGTCGGAGTCACTCCGATCAGTGCGCCCTTTTTATTTCCTTTTCCGCGGACAGTCCTGACCGCATCGTAAATATATGCTTCCATCATTTTTTATTTAA
>JAHDCE010000046.1:0-10737 GCA_020630045.1 Saprospiraceae bacterium
TTTTCCACTTTTTGCAAAATTTCATACATCCATCGGATGGTATTGGCGACATCATCCTTATGTGCCATTTCCACAGTGGTGTGCATATAACGCAAAGGCAATGAAATAAGAACGGAAGGAGTTCCACCCTTTGTATAAGCGAATGCGTCCGTATCCGTGCCCGTACTCCTAGATGCCGCTTCACGTTGGAACGGAATGTCCAACTCCATAGCTACATCTTCCGCTAGCCTCACCACATTATTGTGACATGCCGGCGCATACGTGATAGAAGGACCTTTACCGCCTTTTACATCACCATATTTCTTGGTGCTGACCAATGGCGTGCCGGTGTCATGGGTCACATCGGTTACAATGGCCAAATCTGCATCGAGCGTATAAGCGATCATACTGGCACCTTTCAATCCGACTTCTTCTTGTACGGAATTTACGATATATAGCGTGTAAGGAAGTTTGACATTGTTTTCCTTAATCAATCGAGCGACTTCGGCGATACAAACACCACCCATTCGATTGTCCAAAGCCCTTCCGCAATAGTATCGGTCATTCAGTTTGATGAGTTCGTCCGGGTAGGTGATGACACAGCCCACGTGGACACCCATTTCCAATACTTCCTCCTTGTTCTTGGCTCCTATGTCGATAAAAATATTATCCAGGGTAGGAGAGAGTTTTGCATTGTCTCCACGACGAGTATGAATCGCCGGCCAACCGAACACACCCGTTACGATACCGTTCCGGGTATGGATATTAACCCTCTTGGAGGGTGCGATGATATGGTCTGACCCACCATTGCGACAAACCGTAATGAATCCGTCTTCGGAAATATAAGATACGAACCAAGAAATTTCGTCCGCATGGGCTTCGATCACCACCTTGTAATCCTGTCCGGGATTGATGACGCCATAGACCGTACCATAATTATCCGAGCCCCAATCATCGATATAGGGTTTGAGATATTCTAACCATACTTTTTGACCGGGTGATTCGAATCCCGTAGGAGAAGCGTTATTCAAATAACGCTCCATGAACTTTTCAGTGTCTTTGTTGATGTATTCCATGATGTTTAAAGTAAATCAAGTCAATGTTGGTTGCCATTGTCTCGGGTTCTGACGCCAAGCTTTTAAAGTAGTGACTTCTCCATGTTGTAGATAACCTTCTTTTACGGCCACCTCTAATAATGTCGGATAATCGGATAGGGTCAAAAGTGGGCAATCCGCTTTTCGAAAGGCTTCTTCCGCTTCTTGGAAACCATATGAAAACAAGGCAAGAACTCCTACGACTTCCCCGCCGGCTTCTCGAACGGCTTCCACTGCTTTTAGGCTACTGCCTCCGGTGGAAATCAAATCTTCGATGACCAACACTTTGGAACCGGGAACTAGTTTTCCTTCAATCAAGTTTTGACGGCCGTGACCCTTCCTTTTGGAACGGACATAAATATTCGGTAAATCCAATACGTCTGCCAATAATGCTCCGTGTGCAATACCGGCCGTTGCGACTCCTGCTACCACATCGAATGTTTCGAATGATGCCGATGCCGATTTTAGCCCTTGCTTGACCAAGTTTCGGACTTCGGGAAAGGAGAGTACCAAACGGTTATCACAGTAAATTGGCGATTGAATACCGGAGGCCCAAGTAAAAGGGTCTTGCGGATTCAGGCGGATTGCCTTAATTTGCAGCAGTTTTTCGGCGAGCGAATGCTTGATATTATCCATGTTCTCATGACCATCCTTCCATTTTCCAGAAGGGATTATTAAAAGAAACGCAAATGTACAAAATATACATCAATGATAGGCCTTTGACCATCGCTCCTTTAAGCGAACAATTGCCATCTACCAAAACCCACCTTTCAGGAGTGTATCTGGGTAACCGTAGGAGCTTGCTCCATTATATCGATGCCTTAGAGAAGGCCACTGTCGTGGAATCGGTGGGGTTGCATGCTGACAATGTGGATCAGCTTTGGAATGATTTACTAGGAATGTACAAAGTCATTGAAGCCGCCGGAGGTATCGTCAATAATGATCAAGGAGATATTTTAGCTATTTTCAGAAGGGGGAACTGGGATTTGCCGAAAGGCAAAATCGATCCGGGAGAAACGCCGGAGCAAGCGGCTGTCCGTGAAGTGGAAGAAGAAACCGGTATTTCCGATATCGAATTGAAATCATTTATAGGAGCCACTTACCATACTTACAAAAACCAAAAAGGGAAACGGGTGCTAAAGAAAAGTCACTGGTACGCTATGACCGCACCCACCCAAGACTTGGTTCCTCAAGTGGAAGAGGATATTGAACAGGCGATTTGGGTCGACGGTGGTGATTTTTTGACCCACCATCATCCGATGTACACCAATATCCGTGAAATTATGCGGATGGTCTTGGAGGAATGATAGGTGAACAATCACAATTTATTTCTGTTCCCTTTCCATTCGGATGGAAAAGGAAAGAATCAATATCGTTTGGCTTAAACGCGACCTAAGAGTCAGGGACCACGCACCTTTGGACGCTGCTGAAAAGGCAGGGCTTCCTTTCCTGATTATTTATGTTTACGAGCCATCTATTATTTCCGCTCAAGATACTTCTTACCGACATCTTTATTTTATTTCGAGTTCCCTTTCGGGAATGAATGATTTTTTTTTCCCTTACGGGAAAAAAGTGAATATTTTTTATGCTGAAATGCCGGATGTATTGGAAGACCTGGCAGACAGATATGATATCGATTCTATTTTTAGTCACCGGGAGTCCGGGACTCGTATCACTTGGAATAGGGATAAGGTCGTTTTGAAATGGTGTAATGGAAAAGGAATTGTTTGGAAAGAATTTCAACGAGATGGAATATTAAGAGGTATCATTAATCGAAAGGGATGGGATGCCAAATGGTATTCTTATATGAAACAACCCATCATTAATAACGTATATTCAAAATCTGATTTTTCTCTTCGAGAAAATAAATTTCCTTTATCTGGAGAACAGCGTAAAAGATGGTATGAAGATATCGATTCGTTTCAACCTCCCGGTGAAAAAAATGCTTGGAAATATTTATATTCTTTTATTAGTGGGCGAGGGATTAATTACAATAAGTACATTTCCAAACCTTTGTTGAGCAGGAAATCATGTAGCCGACTTTCACCGTATTTGGCGTGGGGTAATATTTCAATAAGACAAGTTTTTCAATTTGTTAGATCACAACAAGAATACGAAAAATATAAAAGGCCTTTTTCTTCATTTTTAGAGCGCTTAAAATGGCATTGTCATTTCATTCAAAAATTTGAAGTTGAATGTGATTACGAAATACAATGTGTCAATAAAGGTTACGCTTCTTTTGAATATGATACGGATAAGGAAAAATTAAATGCTTGGAAAGAAGGGCGCACCGGATTTCCCTTGGTTGACGCTTGTATGAGATGTCTGCACGAAACCGGTTGGATCAATTTTAGGATGAGGGCGATGCTGGTTTCTTTTCTTTGTCATCACTTGAATCAGAATTGGAAAAACGGAGCTTATCATATAGCTCGTTTGTTTTTGGATTATGAACCCGGAATTCATTTTCCCCAGATTCAAATGCAAGCGGGTGTGACCGGTGTAAATACCGTTCGGATTTACAATCCGGTCAAGCAATCTATAGACCATGATCCGGAGGGTAAGTTCATCAAGCGTTGGGTTCCCGAATTAAAAGATATTCCCGTACAACATATTCATGAGCCTTGGAAGATGACTTGGATGGACCGCATATTTCATAATTTTATTCCGGGGGAAAATTATCCCCTCCCAATAGTCGATATCGAGTTGTCCGGAAAAGAAGCCAGGGAAAAATTATGGAGTTTTAGAAAACGTAAAAGCGTTCGGAAAGAGCGAAAGGAAATCCTTGAAAAACATACGCGGAATCACCCTAATAGAAGACCATAAATATTTAATTTTATGTATTTGAATAAAAACGATATCAAAAACTTGGATCGGATTTATCGCTTGAATGTGATCAATTCAATCACAGGTATCAAACCGGCCAATTTGATAGGGACTGTTTCTGGCGAGGGTATTGAAAATTTGGCAATATTTTCTTCAGTGGTACACCTAGGAAGCAATCCTCCTCTCATCGGTATGTTTTCACGGCCGGACAAGGAAGTTAGACGACATACCTTGGAAAATATAAAGAGCAATGAAGTATACACGATTAATCACGTAAAAAAGGATCATGCCAAGCAGGCACATTATACTTCCGCTAAGTTTGACGATGACGAATCCGAGTTCGAGAAATGTGGTTTTACACCAGAATATTTAGAAGGCTACGCAGCTCCATTTGTGAAAGAAAGTTCGTGTAAAATTGGATTAGGATTACGCGATTTGATACCTATACGAACCAATAATACATTGTTGATTGTCGGTGAAATATTGCACCTGATTGTGCCCGATGAAATTGTGGATGAAAAAGGACAATTTGATTTGACAAAAATGGAAGGGACAGGTGTGTCAGGATTGAATGTTTACTATGGATTTGAAAAAATAAATCAGTTTCCATATGCTAGGAAAGAAGAACTTCCCGAGTTTAAAAAGTCCGTATGAAAAAGAAAAAACAACATTTGCCGAGTAAGATTTGCGTAGTGTGCAAACGACCGTTCAATTGGCGGAAAAAATGGGAGAAAGTTTGGCATGAAGTCAAATATTGCAGTGAGCGTTGTAGAAGGAATAAATAAGATATGAATGCTGTAAATATTATTTTTCCGAATCAATTATTCGAGCATCATCCATTCATCGGAAATGGTGCTGAAAATATATTAGTGGAAGAATATTTGTTTTTCCGTCACTACGAATTTCACAAAAGAAAAATCGCTTTTCATCGGGAAACGATGAAGAAGTATGAACGATATCTGATATCCCAAAAATTAAAGGTTAAATATGTTTCGTCAAATGATACATTGTCCGATATCAGAAAACTCATTCCTTATCTCAATAGTAAAGGAGTGGAGAAAATTCATATCATAGACCCGGTAGATGATTGGTTAATGATCCGAACCCGGAAAGCTGCCTCCGAATCTGGACTAGACCTCGAGGTAGGTGAGAGTCCCATGTTCCTAAATACGAATGATGATTTATATCCTTTTTTCCGGAAGGAAAAAAAGAAGTTTTTCCAAACGTCATTTTATATAGAGCAACGTAAAAAACGAAACATCCTAGTCGATAATGAATCGAATCCCCTAGGCGGTAAATGGTCTTTCGACAAGGAGAATCGGAAAAAATACCCTAGGAAAAAAAATCCACCGAATATTTATTTTCCGAAGAAGGATTCCTTTTCGAATGAAGCGGAAAAGTACGTGTCGGAAAATTTTGAAAAAGCTCCTGGCGAATTGGAGGATTCTATCGTTTATCCTTCGGATTTTCGACAGGCAGAATCGTGGTTGTCGCAATTTTTCGAATACAGGTTTTTTGAGTTCGGAGATTATGAAGATGCGATGGTTCAGCAAGAATGCATATTACATCATAGTGTACTTACTCCGATGCTGAATATTGGTTTAATAACTCCTCAAAAGGTATTGGATATGACCTTGGAATTCGGTGAAAAGGAAAACGTACCGATGAACTCCTTAGAAGGTTTTGTCCGACAAATCGTAGGTTGGAGGGAGTTCATACGCGGTATTTATGTCGTCAAGGGAGGTGAAGAAAGGACGAAGAACTTTTGGAATTTCAAAAGGAAAATTCCTGTATCGTTTTACCGGGCCGATACCGGCGTATTACCTGTAGATACCGTCATAAATAAAGTCATGAAAACCGGTTATTGCCACCACATCGAAAGGTTGATGGTATTGGGCAATTTTATGCTACTTTGCGAATTTGACCCGGACGAAGTATATCGTTGGTTTATGGAGCTCTTTATCGATGCTTATGACTGGGTGATGGTGCCCAACGTATATGGCATGAGCCAATTCGCAGACGGTGGACTGATGTCTACAAAACCATACATCAGTGGCAGCAATTATTTAAAAAAGATGTCGGATTTCCCGAAAGGGGATTGGGAAGAAACTTGGGACGCTTTGTTTTGGAGGTTCATGCATGTCCATCGGTCGTTTTTTTTGAAAAATCCGAGACTGGGTATGTTGGTTAGGAATTTTGATAAAATGAATGCCGAAAAACAACAACGATTATTGAATAAGGCCGATGGGTTTTTAAAATCTTTAGACGAATGAAAATTATCAAGAAATATGAGTTGGAAGAACGGGATGTAGACAGGATCGTTAATATGGCCTGGGAAGATCGAACGCCTTTTGATGCGATAACCGCTCAATTCGGACTTTCCGAAGCGGAGGTCATTAAGCTGATGAAGCACGAGATGAAACTCAAAAATTGGAAAAAATGGCGTAAACGAGTACAAGGACGAAAAACCAAACACGCCAAATTAAGAAACGAGGAAGTCGCTCGGTTCAAATCGTCCGCTCAAAAACATATTACCAAATTCAGGATCTCAAAAAAGAAATATTGATGGAGGTCGAAGCCAACCATTTCCTTACCTTGTCCGTTAGATGAATTGTTGTCAACACAATAGTAATGGGGGAAAAAAATACCAAATTCAAAACCAGTTTGTATTTCGCCTTGAGCGTTATCATCGTTTTATGGGTGGTACACCTTTTTCAAGTAGGTTTGGATTTGCCTTTGTGGAAATATGGCGTTTTGCCACGCAAAGTCGAAGGACTAAAAGGCATATTCCTATCCCCGTTTATTCATAGTGTCAAACGTTGGTCGCATATCATCAACAACTCCGTCCCCTTGTTCGTCTCCATGTTCATTATCATGTATTTCTACAGGACGGTGGCATACAAAAGCATGTTATTCGTTTACCTCCTAACGGGAATCGCCGTTTGGTTGACTGCCCGTGGTTACAATTACCATATCGGAGCCAGCGGAGTGGTTTACGGATTGGTCTCGTTTATATTCTGGACGGGCGTTTTTCGCAGAAGTATCCGATCCATCATCTTGGCTTTGATTATGATTGTCCTTTATTCCGGAATGTTGGCCGGATTGTTTCCCGACCCCGAAGGCATCATTTCTTGGGAAAGCCATCTTGCCGGGGGCTTGGTGGGCTTAGCCGTCGCATTCCAATTCCGCAATGTTTTAGAACCCGACGAATTAATGGATTTTGAAAAAGAAGCCGAAGAAGAACGTGCTCCCGAATATTTCCTACCTAGGGATACTTTTGAAAAAACAAAGGAAGAACGGGAACGAGAAACGTACCTTAACAACTACCGATGGTTTTCTTCCCGAGATGACGAATATTGACACTTCTTATCATTCCCTTTCTATTGTTTACCTTTGTACTGGACAGAGCGATTTTTATGCAGTTCAATGTTAACTTATATTAAAATTCGCCGTTCACTTATGGATTTCGGGCGCAGCTCGGTCTTTTTGATAATATTGAAGGGGAAATTTCCGTCAAGAAAAAAGACGAAATCATGTTATCTATGAAGAAAAACATTACACTTGTCATTTTGGGGTTGTTATTGTGTTGTGGATTGTCAGGACAAGACCTTTATGATTTGAATCGAGTTCAAGAATTGAAAATCTATTTCAAGGAGGCAGACTGGGATGTGAAACTGGATTCACTCAAACAACTCAAGACCAAGCAAAGGATGGTGGCCGATGTCAAACTCAATGGTTTGACCTACAAGGACTGTGGCGTTCGATTCAAGGGAAACAGTTCTTACAATAGCGCTAGGAAAGTATTCGGTCGAAAGCTTCCGCTGAATATCAAATCCGATTTTGTGGATTCGACCCAAACCTTCAAAGGCGGATATACTTCCTTGAAACTGGCGAACGGATTCCGCGACCCCAGTTTTGTCCGTGAGGTATTGTCTTATGAAATCGCCCGGAAATACCTGCCCGCTCCCAAAGCCAATTTTATCCATGTCTATATCAATGACAAATATTATGGCCTTTATACGAGCGTCGAATCCATCAACGAAAAATTCATGAAAGATCACTTTGGGGACGAACAAACGACCTTGATAAAATGTGATCCGGAGTATGGTATCAAACCTCCGTCGGGTTGCCCCAAAAATGCCATGAAAGCCACACTGGAGTTCATGGGTTTTGATTCCTTGTGTTATGAGGTGACTTATGAAACCAAATCCGATGCCACGGATTACAAGGGTTTGATTCAATTGACCAAAAGGCTTAAGGACAATCCACAGAAAGCAAAAGAAATTTTGAATGTGGACCGTGCTTTATGGATGTTGGCTTACAATAATGTCCTAGTGAACTTGGACAGTTATACCGGTCGCTTGTCCCACAACTATTATATGGCAAAAGATGATGCCGGTCGTTGGAATCCCTTGATCTGGGATTTGAACCTAAGTTTTGGAGGTTTTACTTTCGATGGAACCGGCAAGCCTTTGGACGCAAAAGGACTACAAGAAATGAGTCCGTTTTTGCATTACAAAAACAAAGAACGTCCACTCATCCACAAGTTATTGACCATTGATCGCAACCGCCGGATTTATATTGCGCACATGCGCACGATACTGAACGAAAACTTCAAGAACGGACAATATTATAGTCGGGCTACTCAAATCCAACGAACGGTCGATTCCGCTGTTCGGAATGATGATAGCAAGTTTTATTCTTACAATTCTTTTAAGGACAATTTGACCAAATCCAGCAAGGCGGGCAAGGCTACGATTATCGGTTTGAAAGAATTAATGGAGCCTAGGACGAAATTTCTTTTGAATCATCCGGTACTTCAAAAAACTCCGCCTAAAATCTCCTCGGTACAAGGACGGAAAAAGGGTGATAAGATCGTAGTGAATGCAAGGGTTGAAAATGCGACGAAAGTATTCGTCGCTTACCGTTCGGGTGACGTCGGTTATTTCAAAAAGAAAATCATGAAGGACGATGGCGCTAGCCAAGACTATCAGGCGGGCGACCAATTTTATGGTGTAGAATTGGATGCGATTCCTAATATGCAATATTATATCCTTTCGGAAAATGATGATGCGGCCATGTTACATCCTGAAAGGGCGGAATATGAGTTTTTGGAAGTGAAGTGATTGTTCCTTTTTCAAACGACTTAATTTCGAGTATATAAATCAATATTACCTGATTTTTCAAATGGTTGTTATCAATATCAATGGTATAGCGGAGGTAAGTATCCGGCCATAAATAATCAGGGAATGTGCTTTAATTATCTTCGTTATATTGTAATAACAAACCAAACCAAACCAAACCAAAATGAAATCACTTACTTCTTTTCAAAAAATCAAAATTGCGATAGCCCTTGCCGGACTTCTTTTCACCTTTGTTCATATCTATTTGAATAAACAAGACCGTATGCGTTGTATGGAACAACTGAAAAATTGCGACCAACTGGTTTCTTATGAATATGACGCCGGTTTTTTAGGTTGTGGAACTTGTAAATTAGAATGCGAATAATGACTATTTGACAAGCCTTGTTTTGAGGATGTTTAAATCCTTTGGGCGGATAATGTCTTTTTTGATACACAGAAAATTAATTCGGAATTCGAATACATGGTAGATTTCCTTCAAGAAATCAATGGAATCTTGTTTTTCCGAATCACTTAAATTGCAAAATTCAAAATTGATAATCGCCGGTTGATATTTGGAGAGATTCAATTGGGATAAGATTTTCCAATCATACCCCTCGGCATCGATAATGAATAAATCCAATCCATCGATTTTATTTTTCTGGAACAATTGCTCCAAGGTCATGCAATTCACTTCGATGCCGGTGACATAGTCGTTCAGTTTTCCTTTGGACAATTTGGGGATATGGTTTTTGTCAAAAGAACCGATTTGACGATATTTTTCTGACAAATTCGGAATTTCGGAAAAGGCCGCCTCATTTACTGTATAAAACAGTTGATTTGTCCCATTGGCATTGATGCCCGCGTTCTCAAATATGAACCTGGATTCTTCTCCGTAATTCTGTTTCAGTACCTCAAAGATTGATGGGACGGGTTCAACGAATAATACATTCCAGCGGGTGTTTTTTTTTGACGCGCGCATAAATCGGGTCACCGCTGATTCCATCATTCGAGCTGATTTGTACGACCGATTTATTTTGATTCTGAATATACCGGTCAATCCAATACCCGGCTGAATGAATAGGTTTGAAAATAAAAAAGTAGACCTTCTTGACGAATGGTATATTTTTGGCGATTGATTTTAGTGAGGGCATAAAAATTATCTGGCTCTTAATTTTGAGTATACCTGTTCATCCACTGAACAAGACGAATATATGAAAAAGATAAAATACGAACTGTACAAATATCAAAACTATATAGAAAGTGTCCTGCTTTACAGTGCTTTCCTGTTTTTCGTTTTTTTCATAATTGAAATATTTGAATGAAATAGACACCGGTCTTCATTTGATTCGCTCTGACTTTATGATATACTATATCATTGGATCTACACTATTGGGTTTGTTTTCCTCTATCGCCCATGTTTATATCATCAAGGTAAAGAAAATTGTCCTTGTGAAATTCATCCATAAATCTAGCTATTATGTGCTGATTTGCGGTTTCTTTTTTATTCCATTATTGTTCTATTTCGGTGAATTTAAAATTATGTACAGGCAATATTATTTTAACTATGTGTTCTGTATCTTGTTTGCTTGTATGAACCTTAGAATATATATCGGTAACTTTGTTGCAGATGCGGAGGAGATAAAAGATGAAGATGTACTAGATGCACATTTGACGCATAATAAAAAGAAAAATCTCTTTTAAATAAATTTCAGATAACA
>JAHDCE010000046.1:10837-13447 GCA_020630045.1 Saprospiraceae bacterium
TTGTACAACCTCCTTTGAATATATTAAAAAACACACTGACTGCTCGGATACATTTAGATGATTGCACCTCAAAAAACGGAGCGTTGAGAATTATTAAGGGATCGCATGAATATGGTGTTCTTAAATTACGAAATATAGAAATTTCAACCCTTGGGGAAGAAATGATTTGTGAAGTGGGCAGGGGAGGAGTATTGCTGATGAATCCATTAGTGCTACATGCTTCTCGTAGAACTGAAAACGAAATGAGGCGCCGGGTTATCCATATTGAGTTTTGTAATCAATCTTTACCGCAGGGAGTGAGTTGGAAGGAGCCGGTATTTTTTGAGTGATGGACGAAATAACTTTCAGGGATAGCCGATTGTGATGTGTTGTTGTACATCTAGTATTAATAACACTCGGTTTCAGGTAGCTTCACATCATCTCATGCTTTTCCATCACCCCGATTCCGAACAATGCGAAATCATATTTGACCGGATCATCCGGGTCGAATTCCCTGAGCGCTTCGGTAAGCGCTAAAACGGCTTTAAAATCATTTTGAGTGCGCGAAAGCAATCCTAGGCGGTGGGCGACTCTCCTAACATGCACGTCCAGGGGAATGAGCAGTCTGTGAGTGCCGATGTTATTCCATAGTCCGAAATCAACACCTTTGTCATCTTTTCTCACCATCCAGCGCAAGAACATATTCAACTTTTTACAAGTCGATTTTCGTTTTGGAGTCGCCACATGTTTCCTTGTTCTTTGTGGTGCTTCCGCAAAATCGAAGAATCGATCATGAAATCCGATTAAAGCGTTTTCGGTAGTAGTATCTTCATCATCCAACCATTCGGCGAAAGCCGTTTCTAGAGAATCGTGTTGCTTGTAATATTCCGATAAGGAATGGATGAAAAATAAGGTATCCGTGGGCTGGAAGGTGCGGTGTTTGAAGTTTTCAAAAGGCTTCAAATCCGTTTCTTGGTGGTTCATCAAAAAATCATAAGGTGCATTGTCCATCAACCCGAACAGCTCCTTGGATTTATTGATGATGGTCTTGCGTTGCCCCCAAGCAAGCATCGATGTCCAGAAGGCAGTGACTTCGATATCTTGTAGTTGAGTATAGGAGTGGGGGATAGAGATAGGATCATCTTCAATAAAAGAAGGTCGATTGTATTTTTCGACCGCTTCATTTAATATTTGATTTAAGTTCATATAGGATTAAAATTCAACAAATCATACCAAATGTCCGAGAAACTGCACACATTTTCTAATCCCGAACCCCCGTTTTTTCGTTAATATTGAAAAGAATTTAAGTTTTGTCCAACATTCGGCATGGATTAATGATATGAGTGGGGAATATGAGGATTGCCATATTGAAAAAAGAATAGTCGTACCATGAAAGACCAAGCATTTTGGTATTTAGAAAACATAGATGTATCCGGGATTTTTTGTCCACAAAAAATGGGACATTATCAAAAGAGCCATGACCCCAAAAGGTACAAGGGAGGCGATTACGTTTATCTGCCCGATGAATTGTCCGACTCCTTGTTTTTTATTTCAGAAGGCCAAGTAAAAATCGGCACTTATTCGGAGTCCGGAAAAGAAATCACCAAAGCCCTTCTCGGACCTGGTGAGGTGTTTGGCGAAATGTCCTTGGTAGGAGAGGGGAGACGCAGGGATTTCGCAGTAGCGATAAAAGACACTGAAGTCTGTCATGTCAAAGCCGATCAAATGAAATCCATGTTACGGGACCATTCCGGACTCAGTATGTTCCTCATGAAAATCATGGGTTCACGGGTGCTGAAAATGGAAAAACGCTTGGAGTCATTAGTGTTTAAAGATTCTAGGACGCGAATCGTTGAATTTTTGAAAGAGTTGGGAGAAACCAAAGGACAAAGAGTTGGATATGAAACTGTAGTAAGAAACTTCATCACTCACCAAGAAATCGCGAACATGACCGCTACTTCCCGTCAGACGGTCACCACTGTATTGAATGAGCTCCGCAATGAAAATGTCATTACCTTCAACCGTAAGCGACTGTTGATTCGCGATATGGAGAAGTTGGTGTAGTGACTATTATCCCTATTCCCCTTCCGGGGAAAGGGCTTGTATTTTAAAGGTTAATGCGTTGATTCCTCCTAGAAGGGAGTCCCTGGAAAATTGTGCGATATTAATGCTATGTCGCCCTGCTTCGACAAACTTTGTTTTGGGTTGTAGGGCAATACTCAAATCGCAATTTTGTGCATTACAATCTCCGTACCACCGTCCGGATTTTTCCGCAAAATCTATATTGAGTCGTTGGCTCAACCTTTTCCCGGAAGGGAAAGCCGTCCCGATATTGAAATAAATGTTTTGATAGCTATAATCCGTTGTATGGTGGATGTCCAATAATAAGGCATACAACTGCGATGTGTCCTGTATATCGAATTGAAATTGAATGGAATCCTGATTCGTCCAACCGTTAGGGGAGAGGGTCTTTCTTTCCTTAAATAGATATGATTCTGTTTCACAGGCCGAGAAGATACATGCCAACAAGAATAAAGGAAGGAGTATGGTTCTGAATTTCATATCGCGGTTTTGTAAGTCCCAAAGATAAACCATTTTGAAGGGTGTGAAATTGTGTGTGGAGTAATAATA
>JAHDCE010000686.1 GCA_020630045.1 Saprospiraceae bacterium
CATTTCGGGAATACTATCCGCTTGAACGGTGATATTATCGAAGCGACCGAAGATGGTCTTTTGGTGAATGGAGAGCAAGTCGCCGTCGGTGGCGAACACCCGGAATTGCGCAAACAGGTAGCGACTTTGGAGGCGGAAATGTTTAGTGAGCGATTTCCCGAAGTAGAAATTTTTGCCAATCCCAAAAATGCATCCGGCGAATTGCTGGATGGATTAGACGGTCAGGATTTCGAATTGTTAGAAGATGGAAAACCGGTGGCTTTTAATGTCAAAAAGAATTTGAGGGAGAGCGATAATTTGGACTTGGACAATGCCAAACGGATTTTATTATGTTTTGATTTATCGACTTCTGTAAGCGAACAATTCCGCGGAGACGGTATGGTCGAATTAGGAGGGAAGCTAGTGGATGAATTCCATCGTCTTAATCCCGATATGACTTTTAAGGTATCTTGGTACGATGCTGAGAAGTTCATCGTCAATTCAGATTGGTTGGACACCAAAGAAGCGGTAGTCAAAGAGTTGGAAAAGATGAAAAAGGGGCAAGACAATTATTCTTATTTGTGGAAAGCTCTAGCAAATGCCGTCCAGCAAGAAGCGGATATCGTAGGTTTTGTTTCCGATGGCATTGCGAGGGATCAATTGAGTCCATCCATACAAGAAAAAATACAGTCCGGTTCACCGGCTTTGCTCCTTGCTACCGGCGATAGAAGGGTTGACTATAAAGTCTTGAAAAAGATGGCTCAATTATCCAAAGGGAAAGTGGTGGATGTCGATGACCATGAAGGAATGATTCAATCGTTGCAGGCGTTCGCTTTAGAGAATATGAAATATAAATATTCGATAAATTATACATCAATATGTGATGGTGAAAAACGTCGTAATATTGAATTAAGGATTAAAGGTGAGGACGTCAGAAAAACTTTTGATATTGAAATAACAAAAACCGGATGTAAGCCCATGAGCGTTTGGTCGGGGATGTATTTAAAAATCAAATATGGTTCTTACGAAATTACTCGAACAATTGCCGGAAGGCCCTTGTTCGGAATGGAATCGAGCCATCCCTCTACTGATGAACATATGACAGAAACCGAGGCGGCTTTGTATGGTTCATATCGTGTGATATTCGAAGGCGGGCAGCCGACCATGGGAACGATTATAGATGAACTGATAGGAGCGGAATTGAGCCAAGAAGCATTTATGAAAGTCGCCGGGGTAGATGAAGAGAAAACAATAGAAGCCCTAGAAGAAGGGTTCTTCAATTTTCCTAGGAAATACGCCTTTATGCAACACCCGTTCGCCAAGCGGTCGAGCAAGGAGCATTTTACTTTTCAAAACGGATTTAATGCGACGATATATGCGCTCCAACCCAGGGCCGAAGATGGCGTGTTGGTTGAGAAAACGGATATTTTGCCCTTTACCCAATTCCGCACCATTCATAAGCGACCCGAGCGTGCTTTCGCTTTGAATTTGCAGCATTCATTACAATACATGAATCTGGAAAAACTGAATCATAAAAGTTCTGGTTTGGAAGGGTGCTCGGGACAAGGTTTGACGCTCTATGACCGAACGACGTTGAAGGATCGACTCCGGGAAATGTTCAAGGAAGAGGATCGGAGCGATTGGATAAAATTATGGACTTCGACACATACGTTCAGTCCTTCCCTTACGGAGAATATTATCGTTCCTGAAAACCTAGGAGGATATTTGAGTTTGCATACTGATTCGGGGACGGTAATCGCTCATTCCCATGCCGGAGCCGGTGCAGGAGCGGAAGCGACTCGCGATACCTTTTCGCAAGTCAATAATACGATTACCGTATTCTCCATGATCGCTAGTAAATTGGGGTCGGTGAGTCCTGCATTCACTGCCTGGGTGATGCTTGAAAAAGCAAAAATGAAATGGCTGGAAGCCGCGACTATCGCCATCATCACTATGGACGGAATGTCGGATGATGAATTCAATCAAATGCTACAAGAAACCATTTGCAACGCATTGGCGGATGCGGTGGGCGCATTCGGTGGAAACTTCGCTTCGCAGCTAGCCGAAATCAACGATATCATGGGATTGTTGGGGCGACATACTTTTACGAATTGCGGGATTTCCGGTGGGGGGTGATGG
>JAHDCE010000047.1:0-7099 GCA_020630045.1 Saprospiraceae bacterium
AATTGGATGCGACCTTTTTGTCCGTGGTATCGACTGATAATTTCTTTTTCCAGTTCGATGACAATTTCTTCCTCATACTTTTTCAAATCGCTTTTCTTACTTTGAACGATTTTGCTGCGTATGGAAGAGATGTCTCCTTTGATTAATTGTTCGTACCCATCTTTTTTAGATTTATCTACCAAGCTGTTCAATATTTTTTCTGTCTCAGTATTAAAGCTGAATGATTCGGTCGCCACGTAATTTGAAAAACCGTTGAAATCGTTAAACTTGAAAGTTTTTAAATCGGGTGTCTGCTTGTTTTTCAAATAAAACTCAGTTGCATAGTTGAAAATCAAGTGTTCTTTATCCAACCCTCTTAAAACATTGCTCAATTTTTCGTCCTTGAGGATAACATCCGGTTTTACACCTCCTCCGTCAAGTACTTTACGACCTGCTCTAGTTTTGAACGGCGTCCTCTCTGAGTCCGGTACATCCACCGGCTCGCCATCTTTGTAGCTGACTGCTTGGATACATCGTCCGCTAGGGATATAATATTTAGCCGTAGTCAATTTCAATTTAGAATTGTAACCGACGTCACGGGTATTTTGTACTAGTCCTTTTCCATAAGAACGTTGTCCGATTAATACGCCCCTGTCAAAATCTTGGATGACCCCCGAAACGATTTCCGAAGCGGAAGCGGAGTTGCCGTCAATCAAGACAGCGAGGCGGATTTCTTCATCTATCGGCGTGTTGAGCGTTTGGAAACTTCTGTCCCATTCCTTCACTTTTCCTCGTGTTACCACAATCTCTTCATTCTTGGGAATAAAGACATTGCTCACATTAATGGCTTCGCGTAGAAGTCCACCTCCATTGCCTCTGAGATCGAGAATGACACCGGCCATGTCGGGATTTTCTTCTTTCAATGCTTTTAATGCATCGGATACGTTCTTCCCTGCGGCTTGTGTAAATACGGTTAAAGAGATATATCCTACATTGTTTTCTAACATACCATGAAACGGCACATTCGGAATTTTGATTTCCTCCCTTACAACAGATAACTTTTGTTCTTTGCCCGAATCCGCTTTCTTGATAATGAGATCCACCGTTGATCCCGGTGACCCTTTCAAAAAGTCCTTGATGTTATCTTCGGATTTGCCGGTTGTCAATTTGCCATCAATGGATAAAATGATATCTCCCGTTTTAATACCCGCTTTACCGGCTGGGGTTTCATCATAAGTCATCGAAATGACGGGCAAGTTGTTCACAATGCGTATGTCGCCTCCGATACCTCCGAACTTTCCGTCAATCATATATTTGAATCCTTCGATTTCGGATTCGGAAATATAGTTGGTGTAAGGATCCAATGATTCAAGCATCGCATCTAATCCGGTTCTCATCAAAGAGGCCGGCTCGACATCATCGACGTAGTATGTG
The DNA here is from genome assembly GCA_020630045.1 of Saprospiraceae bacterium. Classification (GTDB taxonomy): domain Bacteria; phylum Bacteroidota; class Bacteroidia; order Chitinophagales; family Saprospiraceae; genus JAHDCE01. The sequence continues at coordinate 1,414 of JAHDCE010000047.1, forward strand.
TTGAGCTCTTTATAGAGATTGGTGAAAATTTCAATGTTCTTCGAAATTTCAAAATACTTTCCGTGGTCATCGTGATCCGATGAGACGAAAGAAATACCTGCGAACCCAATGGTAACAACCATCGCCGCAATCATGAATCGTTTCATTTCTTTCATAAACTTCATTTGATATTTTCCGTGCGTTTCAGAGGGGTTGGTCAAACTATATTTAGATTACAATGTATTTACCCTTCGTTTCCGTGGCAAGTTGCCTATTTTTGACATCCTTTTCCTACAATAGGTCACATCGAACTGACTTAAAAATGGCGGTATAAATGAAAAAAAGGATTTCCTGCCTTAAAAAAGGGCATAACCTTGAACATTATTTTACCCGCTTACCAATAAAGTTCTAATGTCTTAAACGAGGAAAAAGAAAATTAGATTATTTTTTAAGCTAAAAATTATATTTCCCCTAAAGGGGAAGGACAACTCTCTTTCAGAAAAGTTGTCACGAATAACAATACATCTCATGGCGGATCAACCTACTCTTTTTCTATTGGACGGCCACGCATTGGTCTATCGCGCTCATTATGCTTTTATCAAAAGGCCCTTGATTAATTCCAAGGGAATGAATACTTCCGCCGTTACCGGATTCGTCCGTGTTTTGTGGGATTTGATTAAGAATCAAAAACCCAGCCATTTAGCGGTTTCCTTTGATGTTTCCGAAAAGACTTTTCGCAATGAAATGTATCCGGAATACAAGGCGAATCGCGATGAGCAACCTGAAGATATCACAATTGCCTTTCCCTACATCAGGCGAATTGTGGAAGGGTTCAATATTCCGATTTTGGAGAAGGCGGGTTTCGAAGCGGATGATGTCATTGGAACGGTAGCCAAGCAAGCGGAAAAAGAAGGATTCAAGGTCTATATGATGACACCGGACAAGGATTATGGTCAATTGGTGAGTGAGAACATTTTCTTATACAAACCTGCCCGTTCCGGTAATGAAGTGGAAATCATGGGTGTGGACGAGATATTGACGAAATGGGGTATCAAGCGAGTAGAACAAGTGATTGATATGTTAGGGATGCAAGGGGACAGTGTAGATAATATCCCCGGATTGCCCGGTATCGGGCCCAAAACAGCTCAAAAACTATTGGCGAAATATGATAGCCTTGAAAACTTGCTGGCTCATACCCATGAGCTTAAGGGCAAGCAAAAAGAGAAGGTCGAAGCGAATGCAGAGCAAGGGTTGTTGTCTAAAAAATTAGCGACGATTGATATTAATGTACCGGTGGAATTCGAAGCGGAAGCTTGCCGGTTGGTGGAACCCGACAAGGAGAGGTTGTCTGATGTTTTCAAGGAACTTGAGTTTCGTTCTTTGGCTACTCAAATCCTAGGAGGAGGACGTTCTCCACAAGGAGGAAATACAAAGGGAAAAGTACAAGAAGGAACACAGGGGAATTTGTTCGGTGATGCCTTCGTCCCTTCCAAAGTATATCAACCTCCGGCATCGACCGTGGCCGAAAAAAATATTTCCAATACGGAGCATGAGTATCACTATGTAGAAACGACTGAACAGCGGTCTGATTTGGTGAAAAAATTACTCGCTTCCGACTTTGTTTGTTTTGATACGGAAACAACGGGACTGGATGCCAATAATGCTGAGTTGGTCGGGTTGGCATTTTCTATCAAGGACTTTGAAGCTTATTACGTCCCGATTCCTGAGGATCAAAAAGTCGCTCAAAGTATTGTGGAAGAGTTCCGTGCGGTATTTGAGAACGATGCCTTGAAAATCGGACAAAATATCAAGTATGATATGCTCATGCTGAAGTGGTACGATATAGAGGTGAAAGGTAAATTGTTCGATACCATGTTGGCGCATTATGTAGTCGAACCGGAGTTGCGGCACAACTTGAATTATTTGTCGGAAACTTATTTGGGATACGCTCCCGTTTCCATTGAGTCCTTGATTGGAAAAAAAGGGAAAAATCAACTTTCGATGCGAGATGTGCCCGCTGAAAAAATAAAAGAATATGCAGGGGAAGATGCCGATTTGACGTTAAGGCTAAAATCGGTCATGGAAAAAGAAATGGCCGGACAGGAAATGGAAAGTTTGTATTGGAATACCGAAGCTCCCCTTGTGGAAGTTTTGGTTGAAATGGAATACAATGGGGTGAAAGTGGACGCCGATTTCCTAGGAGAATATTCCGTTGAGTTGAAAGAAAAGGCGGAAGCGTTGGAAAAGAGTATCCATGAAGTAGCGGGTGTTCCTTTCAATATCGCTTCTCCTAGACAAGTGGGGGAAGTGTTGTTTGATAAAATGAAATTGCCATACCGCTGGAGGAAAACCAAATCCGGTCAATATTCGACAAGTGAAGAGAAATTGACCGAAATGGCGGAAAAACACCCCATAGTCAAAGACATTCTGAAGTATCGCGGATTGACCAAATTGCGATCTACATATGTTGATGCATTGCCCAAACTAATCAACCCGAAAACCGGACGGATTCATAGTTCTTTCAATCAGGCTTTGACCGCTACGGGTCGATTGAGTTCTCAACATCCGAATATGCAAAATATTCCCATACGGACTCCTGAGGGGAGAAAGGTTCGGGAGGCATTCATTCCTAGGGATGATGAACATATTATACTAGCAGCGGATTACTCTCAGATCGAACTGAGGTTAATTGCCGAAATCAGTGGTGACGAGGCAATGTTGTCAGCATTTGAAGGAGGACATGATATCCACCGTGCGACCGCAGCAAAGGTTTATGGAGTGACATTAGACGAAGTGACATCGGATCAAAGAAGAAACGCCAAAACGGTTAATTTCTCAATTATTTATGGTGCCGGTGCTACGAATTTATCCCGTAATTTAGGCATCAGCCGCAAGGAAGCGAAGCGACTCATCGACAATTATTTTGAGCAATATAACGGGCTGAAATCATACATGGAAAGCCAAGTGGAAAAAGCTCGTAAAGACGGATATGTGGAAACTTTGCTCGGCCGTAAAAGATATTTGAGGGACATCAATTCAAAAGCGAGTTTGATTCGCTCTTACGCCGAGCGAAACGCGATTAATACTCCGATACAAGGCACTGCGGCAGATATGATTAAAATGGCGATGATTAAAATTCATCACGCAATGCAAGAAGGAGGATTCCGTTCCAAGCTTATCCTTCAGGTGCATGATGAATTGGTATTCGATGCCCGCAAAGATGAATTGGATCGGCTCAAGCCCCTCATAGAAGAGCATATGAAAAATGCCATTGAGGGATTACGTGTTCCGATTGTCGTCGGAATGGGAGAAGGTCGACATTGGTTAGAAGCCCACTAATACACTATAAAGTGTACGTTAAAGACTTGAGAACAAGATTTTGTCATGAATTAATGAGCATCCGAAGCGGAGTCAGGGCAAAAGACATTTTCAAAAATCAAAATTACTTTTGCACAATAGATGTTATCACGAAATTTTTTGTATGAAAGACGAATCGTTATTTTTGGAATCAACGAGGCGTTCGCCGCAAAGCATAGCCGTAGCTACGTTTAAGGGGAATAACGAAGTGGATTTCTAAAATAACGGTTTGGCTATACTCAATTTTTCGTGATAACATCTAATGTACTAAGGCAAATAGTCTAAGAAGTCAGCATATGGCGCTTGGTGTACGATAGGTGGAGTCGATATCGTGTCGCCAATAATACATGCCATTCTAATGTTCTCTAATTTGCTGGTACGCTCTTCATGAAAACATTCTTCCACGACAACCGAATCCGGAGTAGGAGCACCCGGCGGACGAATGTTCAACCATTCGAAATCATAAAGTAGACTTTCACGGACACTATCGATAAGTTGTTCCAGACCTTCTAGTGTATAGAGGTAGTTTTCACACATCATATTCATAGAGAATTCGTCGGCGAGTTCGACATCCTCACATTCGTAAGCCAAAGTATTGATGTCTTCTAGAATCGCATCCGCATTAGACTCTCTGTCGGTACCGTTGTCGAGAATTTGGGTGAAATATTGTGTGCCTTCATCACTGCCATAACGCTCCCTCAAAACTTGCATAGTATGACTTAAGTATTGCCAACCGGTCTGGTCAAGCCTGTCTAAATAATATGCTTCATGAGCCAATATGGCAATTAACTGGTGCTCTCCGGTTAAAAATTTGAGAAAACCGGTGGTAATGAAAATTTTTCCACCAGGTAAGGAAAAAGCATTAAAAGTAGAATCGTCATCAAGAATGATGACTTCCCAATTGAACTTGTCGCGGATTTCGGTTTGTATCAAAACCATCGTCATCGCGAGGTCGATATATTCATATGCCTCAGGGTAGTCGGTTCGACTGAGTGGCACATATCCGTTAATTGCTGTGTTCGCTTTCATCCTGGCAACAAGTGCATTGCCGAGATCCCTTTCATCTTTGGCTGTCAATATTGGGTTGAAATCACCAAGGTTGTCATCCTGGCAAGCCGAGAAAGAAATTAAGAGTAGCAAGAGAATTGCCAGCGCCCGATTTGTGTTTATCATATTCCTCATAATCTTACAGAACATTTCTTACGAAATAGTGTCATATCCAATAAGGCCTTTTGCTGATCTTATCCGACAGTGACGGGGGCATTGTGGAATTCAAAGGTTTAAGTGGTTATGGGATGGTTTTTTATTTTCTTGTTTTTTATAGAAATGATTACACGAATTTTCACTTTTTGTAATCATGTCTGATAACCCTTTCCTAGATTTGCAATCATTTTCATGACTGCGATTCAAAGATTGGATGATGATTGGTTTTGACATGGCAATCATATAGGGATTTTCCTCAATAATTATGCCAAGGGTCTAGAATTGTTATCCGGTTTGGAATAAGTTGAAACGTTCTGATAATCTTACGATCGGATATATGGATTGTTTCAATTTGAGTACTTTGAATTGTCACATTTTAACTTTTTTTGAATAAAGAATAATTATGCCGCAGAGCGATAATAAAAGTTATATCCAAGTAATAGGGGCGAATGTACACAACCTGAAAGGTATAGATGTTACGATTCCTCGTAATAAGTTGGTGGTGGTGACCGGAATCAGTGGTAGTGGAAAGTCATCCTTGGCCTTCGATACCATTTATGCGGAAGGGCAGAGGAGGTATATGGAAACTTTTTCGGCTTATGCCCGGCAATTTATCGGAGATATGGAACGTCCCGACGTAGAAAAAATTACCGGACTTAGCCCGGTAATTTCCATTGAGCAAAAAACGACAGGTCGAAATCCCCGTTCGACAGTCGGAACGATTACCGAAGTTTATGATTTTTTACGCTTGTTCTTCGCCCGTACCGCCGATGCTTATTCTTATGTCACCGGTAAGAAAATGGTGAAGTTTACGGAAGAACAAATTATTACCCATATACTAGAAAATTTTGCTGGAAAGCGAGTTGGTTTCCTAGCACCTTTAATACGTGGTCGTAAGGGGCACTATCGTGAATTGTTCGACCAATACCGCAAACAAGGTTATTCCAAAATGCGTGTGGATGGTGAAATCATTGATTTGGTTCCGGGATTACAAATCGACCGCTACAAAGTACACGACATTGAACTCGTAGTCGATCGACTCAAAGTCATCGAGGATAGAAGGGAGCGAATTACGACATCACTACAAACGGCATTACAAAAAGGAAAAGGCCTTATTATGGTCATGGATTTGGATAGCGATCAATTG
>JAHDCE010000047.1:7109-13376 GCA_020630045.1 Saprospiraceae bacterium
ATATTCAAAAAACTTGATGTGTCCGGAATCAGGTATTTCCTATGAAGAACCCTCGCCGAACGCTTTCTCATTCAATTCTCCTTATGGTGCTTGTCCGACCTGTAAAGGATTAGGTATGGTTCAGGAGATGGATATGGATCAAGTCATTCCGGATGATACGAAGAGCATCAACAACCAAGGTATCGTTCCCTTGGGGGAAGTTCGGGACAACTATTCATTCAAGCAATTGCGGGTCATCGCCAAGGAATATAAATTCACCTTTTCGACTCCGATCAATAAAATACCCAAAGAGGCCCTAGATACCATTTTATATGGCGGCAATGAAAAAATCGCCATGAAGATGAATTTCGGGAAAGGCGAATATTCTTACCATTTGGCGAACGAAGGTCTCATAAAAATGTTGAATCGATGGTATGAAAATTCATCATCTGATGGCATTCGCAAATGGATAGAAGGTTTCATGTCTAAAAAACCATGTCAATCTTGCAATGGCGACCGATTGAAGAAAGAGTCCCTACATTTTAAAATCAATGAAAAAAATATATCCGAATTGGCTCGGATGGATTTGGGGGATTTAAAAAAATGGGTGGACGAATTGCCCAAACATCTGTCCAAACGCCAAATGGCCATCGCCAAGGAAATCATCAAAGAGTTATCCTTGCGTCTAGGATTCCTATTACATGTCGGACTCGATTATTTGACATTGGATCGCCCGGCGAGGACGCTTTCCGGTGGAGAAGCCCAAAGAATTCGGTTGGCAACCCAAATCGGCTCCCAGTTGACGGGTATCACATATATATTAGATGAACCGAGTATCGGACTTCACCAAAGAGACAACCAACGGCTGATAGAAGCGCTTAAAGAACTGACGGCCATCGGCAATACCGTCCTTGTAGTGGAACATGATAAAGACATCATGCTTGCTTCCGATTACTTGATTGATCTAGGTCCCGGTGCCGGTAAACACGGCGGTGAACTGGTAGCGGAAGGACACCCATCTACATTCCTTAATCAATCTACACTGACGGCAGCATATCTTAAGGATAAATCCAAAATACCCACCCCCGAAAAACGTCGTTCCGGAAACGGAAAATTCCTAGAACTCAAAGGAGCTTCGGGCAATAATTTGCAACAAGTAGACGTCAAAATTCCCCTAGGAACATTCACTTGCGTAACCGGAGTTTCAGGAAGCGGGAAATCGACGTTAATCAATGAAACCTTATATCCCATTTTGCGACAGCATTTTTACAATAGTAAAAAGAAACCATTGTCCTACGATAGTATCAAAGGAATGGAGCATTTGGATAAAGTCATCGAAATCGACCAATCTCCCATAGGGCGGACGCCTAGGTCTAATCCGGCAACATATACCGGTGTGTTCACCGAAATCCGAAAGTTGTTTTCCGATTTACCTGAAGCGAAAATCAGAGGTTACAAACCCGGACGTTTCTCTTTTAATGTAAAAGGTGGAAGGTGCGAAGTGTGTCAGGGCGGTGGCAAACGGGTCATCGAGATGAACTTCTTACCGGATGTTTATGTCGATTGCGAAACATGTATGGGCCGACGTTACAATCGAGAAACCCTAGAAATTCTCTTTAAGGGCAAGAGCATTTCAGACGTACTTGACATGACAGTTAATGAAGCCGTCGAATTTTTTAATAGCATTCCGAAAATTAAGCGAAAAGTCAAGACACTTCAAGATGTAGGATTAGGTTATATCACTTTGGGGCAATCGGCAGTAACCTTGTCAGGGGGTGAAGCCCAACGGGTCAAACTCGCCGAGGAGCTTTCTAAACGGGATACGGGCAGTACCATTTATATATTGGACGAGCCGACGACCGGACTTCATTTTGATGATATTCGCCAGCTTTTAGGAGTTTTAGACAAGCTCGCCGAAAGGGGCAATACCATCTTGGTAATCGAACACAATCTGGATGTAGTGAAAATGGCCGATTACATTATAGATATGGGGCCGGAAGGTGGCAAAAGGGGCGGCACTGTCGTTGTGACCGGTACACCGGAAAAAGTGGCAAAATCCAAGAAGAGCCACACCGGTCGGTTTTTGAAGGAGGAACTCTAAACGCTAATGATTGCGGACGTATTTTTTAAACGATAAGTGTTAAAAAACGGTTTTAGGGAATTAAATTTAAAACAATTTGTTTTTAAGTTTGAGAAAACTAAAATCACTGGTACATGCACCACAAAGCGATATTGCATCTGGACTTAGATGCATTTTTCGCTTCGGTCGAGCAACGCGACAATAGCCGACTGAAGGGAAAACCCGTTCTTATTGGAGGAACGAAAGAACGCGGCGTCGTAGCCGCTTGTAGTTATGAGGCGAGACATTTCGGCATCCATTCCGCTATGCCGATGCGGATGGCATTGCGGCTTTGTCCGGATGCCATAGTCATCAAGGGGGATATGGAACATTACGCCCGCGAATCGGGCATAATCACGGAAATTATCGCCAACGAAGCGCCGCTTTTCGAGAAAGCGTCTATAGATGAGTTTTACTTGGATTTGACCGGAATGGATGAATATTTCGGTTGTTTCAAGTGGTCTAAGGAATTACGTCAAAAGATTGTCAAAGAAACGGGTTTACCTTCTTCATTCGGACTTTCGGTCAATAAGTTGGTGGCAAAAGTCGGGACAGGAGAGGCCAAGCCCAACGGTATCCGCCACATCGAAACGGGAAGGGAAAAGATGTTTTTGGCTCCGTTGTCCGTCAAGAAGTTACCTTCGGTCGGCAGCAAAACCTTCCGGAAACTCACCTTGATGGGCGTTCGCAAGATTAAAACCTTATCGGAAATTCCACCGCGTTTATTAGAGCGGGAGTTCGGTAAACATGGTGTGTCCTTGTGGAAAAAAGCCAATGCGATTGATGATAGCCCGGTCGTTCCTCACCACGATCGAAAAAGTATGTCCACTGAACGGACATTTGCGAAGGATACGATAGATGTCCGTTATATAAAAGAGCAATTGAAAAAAATGGTGACGCGCTTAGCGTTCGATTTGCGGAACGAAAAAAAATTGACAGCTTTGATCAGTGTAAAAATTCGGTACACGGATTTCAATACATATTCAAAACAATGCCGTATCCCGCACACGGCCAATGATAAAACATTATTAAGGCATGTTTATGCGTTGTTCGACGCCTTGTATCAACGTCGCCAACTCATTCGTTTGGTAGGTATTCGTTTCGGAACATTGACGCATGGTCACTTGCAAATAAATATGTTCGACGACACCCGACAAGAGGTGCGTTTATTGGAAAAAATGGATGCGCTTCGACAGCGGTTCGGACAACATATTTTTATCTGATGTATCTGAATTGCCACACTTATTTCAGTTTGCGTTATGGTACGATGTCACCGGAAGAATTGGTCGTCAGTGCCAAGGAATTGGGCATCGGAACATTGGTGTTGACCGACATCAATAATACGTCTGCCACATTGGATTTTGTTCGCTGTTGCGAACGTGAAAAAATCAAACCTGTTGTCGGTATTGAATTCCGCGAAAGCGGAATATTGAGATATATCGGAATCGCTAAAAACAACGAAGGTTTTCGTGAATTGAACACCTTACTGACTAGTCACTCCCTTTCGGGAAAACCGTTGCCGGTCAATGCTCCTTATTTACAACATGCTTATGTGATTTATCCGAAATTATTCAAACCCTTAAATCAATACAAAGATTATGAGCTCCTAGGAGTTCGACCTGAATATGTGTACCGATTATTCCGTTCGGAATTGCTTCAATATCCTGGAAAATTAGTCGCTTGGCAGCCGGTAACATTTAAAGAAGAAAATGATTTTGGTTTGCATACTGTACTTCGTGCTATTGATTTAAATACGATTATTTCTAAATTGAATAAAAAGGACACCGCGAAGCGGAGTGAGTTTTTACAGCTCGAAGCAACATTAGAAGAAAAATATACACCTTATTCCAATATTATTGATAATACCAAGAAAATATTAAGTCAATGCAGTATTGGTTTTGAAACAGGTATTCATTTAAATAGAAGGACGTTTACAGGAACGAAAGAAGGAGATTTTTCGCTATTGTCCAAGCTGGCATTGAATGGTAGTTTACAGCGTTATGGAGAAAACAATAAAGCGGCATACAGGAGGGTTGAAAAAGAGTTGTCAGTTATTAAACAACAAGATTTTTGTAGCTACTTTTTAATTACTTGGGATATTATCCGATATGGGCGAAGTATGGGTTATTATCATGTAGGGCGGGGTAGTGGAGCCAACTCTATCGTTGCCTTTTGTATTGGAATAACAGATGTGGATCCCTTGGATTTAGATTTGTATTTCGAGCGTTTTATCAATCCCTATCGTACATCACCACCTGATTTTGATATTGATTTTTCGTGGAAAGACCGTGATGATGTATTAGATTATATTATCAAGAGATATGGAGAAGGATATACGGCGTTATTGGCGACATATAACACGTTTAAAGGCCGTTCGATTATCCGTGAAGTAGGCAAGGTTTTCGGTCTTCCGAAAAAGGAGATAGATGCCATTGTCCGTAACCCTTTTGACACGGAAAACAATCATGAGTTATCCAAAGTGATTTGGCATTACGGGCAACGCTTGGAAGGCGTACCGAATTATCTTTCGATCCATGCCGGTGGAATCCTTATTACTGAGCAACCGATTAGTTATTATACCGCCTTACGGCAAATGCCGAAAGGTTTTCCTGTCACACATTTTGATATGTATGCCGCCGAAGAATGGGGATTCCATAAGTTTGATGTACTCAGTCAGCGGGGCTTGGGTCACATCAAAGATGCCGTAGATTTGGTCGCCCGAAACCAAGGACGTATCGTCAATATTCATGACGTTTCAAAAATCAAAAGTGACGACAAGGTAAAGTCCTTGTTGAGAGCGGGGAGGTGCATGGGATGTTTCTACATAGAAAGCCCCGCTATGCGTCAATTATTGTCCAAGCTCAAGTGTGAAGATTATGTGCATTTGGTAGCGGCGAGTTCGATTATTCGTCCGGGGGTCGCCAAGTCGGGCATGATGAAAGAATACATCAAACGGTTTCACAATCCACATGGGTTCGAGTACTTACACGAAGTGTTCCGTGAGCATTTAGGAGAAACCTTCGGAGTAATGGTTTATCAGGAAGATGTGATGAAAGTCGTGCATCATTTTGCAGGTTTGGATTTGGACGAATCGGATGTGTTGCGGCGTATTATGAGTGGTAAAAAACACCGTAAAGAAACACTAGAACATTTAAAGAAAAAATACTATGACAATTGCCATGAACGTGGTCATTCCGAATCCTTGGCGAAAGAGGTTTGGCGACAAGTAGAAAGCTTTTCCGGGTATTCGTTTTGTAAAGCCCATTCCGCCAGTTATGCTGTGGAAAGTTTACAGAGTTTATACCTCAAAGCCTATTTTCCGTTAGAGTTCATGGTAGCAGTTATCAATAATTTCGGCGGATTTTACCGAACACCATTCTACCTACATGAAGCGATGATGTCCGGAGGAAACATCCATGCGCCATGTGTGAATAACAGCCGATTTTTGACGGATATTTTCGGTCAGGAAATATTCATAGGTTTCAAACACATAAAAGGCTTGGAAGAAAAAACCGCCACTCGCATCTTAGCATCCAAGGAGCGGAATGGTATTTATACAGGATTATCTGATTTCATGCGACGGGTGAATATTGGCATAGAACAAATCGAATTATTGATAAGAATCGGTGCATTCCGGTTTACCGGAAAGAAAAAAGCGGAGTTGATGTGGGAGAAAAACGCTTCATCCGGAGCCGGGTGGATGCATCGCCCGCCTTGCATATTATTTGATGATTCCGCAGATGATTTCATCTTGCCCGGATTGGACGAAGGCACATTCGATTCCGCATTCGATGAAATGGAGTTATTGGGTTTCTCTTTGCGTTCACCTTTCGAATTATTAGCCGATCCATTACCCCAGCACATACTAGCAAAAGAGATGTTTGATTTTATGGGTAAATATGTCGCAATGGTCGGTCGATATGTTTGCCGCAAAGACGTAAGAACCAAACATGGTAAAATCATGCATTTCGGTAATTGGCTAGATTCATCAGGAGACGTTTTCGACAGCGTTCATTTTCCCCGAAAAGGAAAAACAAGAATTTATTTTGGAGACGGCATATACCTTCTGGAAGGCAAGGTCGTTTCCGAGTTCGGTTGTTCCTCCCTAGAAGTCAATCGCATAAAACAATTACCCTTCCAAGAAGACAGCCGCTATACATGACCCCCAT
>JAHDCE010000687.1 GCA_020630045.1 Saprospiraceae bacterium
TGTTACGAAGACTATCGAAAAGCAAGGAAGCTAGGTCTTCTTGTGTCATGTCCGCTGATTTCTGAGCGAGGTCGGGCCTTCCGACATCCCCTAAAAACAGTGTATCTCCTGAGAAAATAGCATGATCTTTTCCGTTTTCATCACGAAGGAGGTAAGTCGTACTTTCCATCGTATGACCAGGAGTGTGAAGTACCTTGATGGTAACATCTCCGACCCTTAGTTCTTCTCCATCTTTGGCGACATGGGCTTTGAAAGAAGGATTTGCATTAGGACCATAAATGATAGGGGCACCGGTTTTTTCAGCAAGGGTAACATGACCACTCACGAAATCAGCATGGAAATGCGTTTCCAAAATATATTTGATTTCAGCACCGTCTTTATCTGCACGATCGATATATGACTGAACTTCTCGTAAAGGGTCGATGACGATAGCCTCTCCTTTGCTTTCTATGTAGTAAGCTCCTTGAGCGAGGCATCCTGTATAAATTTGTTCGATTTTCATGATGGATATTTTTCCAGAAGTTGTTTGATTTATTACTTGTCGTTCGCAAGTATTATAGTACAAATTTAAAGGTTGTTTTTTGATTGGTGTGTAACAATTGTTACTCCTTCATCAGTTTACCCATGCCCTTGGGCTTCGGCGGATTTCTTTGCATCGAATTTGACCCTTATGCCAATCCATAAAGATCGGGAGAAACGAAAGAACCACACAAAGAGGAGGGCTATTATCAAAACCAAAACCGCGAATGATTGTGGAATTGACATTTTAAACCCTAGAATAAAAAGCCCTAATAATGCCAAGCAAAACCAACCGGTAATAATGTAGGAGATGAACATGGCTCCATAATAAAACCCGGGCTCAGGCATATAGTTTTGGTTACACTTTGGGCAACGGGATTTCATATCAAAAGACTTGTTAAAAGAGAATGTACTTGTATCGAACAATTCTCCTGTCCTACATCTTGGACATTTCATATGAAATGTCGCCCAAGACCAAGTTCCTTTTTTTAATATTCCCATATCATTTGTGTAATCAATGTGGCAATTTGTTCCTGAGTAGCCCATATACGAATGTTCCCGCAAGGGCGCCGAATATGACTAGCAACAAAGACAAGTAACCATATCCGACCAAAACGAACATCGGTCCGGGACAAGCGCCTGAAAGGGCCCAGCCCAATCCGAAAATCGTGCCTCCGGCCAAGTATCGGACAATGCCCATGTTCTTGGGTTTAAAGGTAATGTCATTTCCTTGGATGTCTTTCATGTTCGTGCGTTTGATCAGTTGCACCGCCAATAATCCCAAGATCACTGCCGATCCGATAATGCCGTACATATGAAAAGATTCGAAGCGGAACATTTCATAAATACGATACCAAGATATGATTTCGGCTTTCGCCATAACGATGCCGAATAAAGTACCGGCCAATAGGAATTTCAAGTATTTCATATTCTTAAAAAATAATGGGGATGAGTAAATGTGTCATGACCAAACCGCCGATAAAAAAGCCGACGACTGCAATCAGGGATGGTAGTTGTAAATCGCTAAGGCCACTTATCGCATGCCCGGAGGTACATCCACCCGCATATCTAGCACCGAAACCGACAAGGAAGCCACCTCCAACGAGAATAAGTAGACTTTTAGGAGAAAAATCGGTTCCGAAGATTTCACCGGGCAGATAAGATTCGCCCGGGTTGGCAAATCCCATATCCCTTAGAGCATCCAAGGTATTTGGATTCAGAGCGATTTCTTCTGAGACGGAAAGGAACCGTACAGCGATAAAACCTCCTAGTATCGCTCCTAGGGCGAACATGAGATTCCATATTTGGGATTTCCAGTCGAATTTGAAAAACTCCGCTACTTGTCCACCTCCAGCCATAGCACAGGCCGTCCTCAGATTACCTGAAAATCCGAAGCTTTTCCCGGCGTACAGTAGGAAAAACATCACTGCTGCGATAATCGGCCCCGCTACATACCAAGGCCAAGGTTGAAGAATTATTTCCATATCTGTTTGAATTATTTCTTAGTCGTAATCAAATAACGACACAAATATGCCCCCATCTTAAATGATAAAAGGTAACAGAAGTTACATAGAGGTGATTTTTTTCCAGTTC
>JAHDCE010000688.1 GCA_020630045.1 Saprospiraceae bacterium
CAAAAAATACGGATATTCGATATGAACTAACTTTATCTAATGGGAATAAAATTTGAAAAAGTAGCTTTCTTTTGCATCCTTGCCTTGACATTATTCTCCTATTGGGCGGGATTCGCTTTATTGATTATCAATCCGAATTTCCATCAAGATGTACCTGGATATACCATTGGTCGCATTTGTATTTGGGAAGTATTTGCAATAGGTGCCGCCTTGTTAATTTCTTATTTAATGATTAGAGAATGGGGCGGTATAGAAGTACGGAAAATGGACGGTGGGAACCGTTTGGTGCTACATCCTTATTATGGTTATTATTTCATCTTCTATTTCTTTGTTGCCACCTTGACAGGCATCTGGCAATTCTGGCTATTCAGCCAACAATTTTAAACCATGAAAATAGGATACGCAACTATACAGGGATACACACATCGAAAATTGGAATATAACAACCAAGATAGCGTAGGCGTATTCCAATATGAAAATTGTAAAATCGGAATCATCACAGACGGATGCGGAAGCGCTCCCCATAGTGAAGTCGGCGCCCAGTTAGCGATTCCCTTTATCGCTCGATTCATAAAAGATAACATCGAAGGAGATTGGAAATCCCGATTAAAACCCGCCTTGTTGGATTACGCTTCAAAGTTAGCCGAATTGCATAGTAATCATCCTGAAGAATTTATCCGTAATTTTCTTTTATACACCATTGTCGGATTTGTAGAAGTCAATCATCAAATCACCATCTTTACAGCGGGTGACGGAGTTGTAATCTTTGATGGAAAAGTGAATGTCATCGATCAACAAAACCGACCCAAGTATATCAATAATGAATTGCTGGGAAAGCCTTCCGGCGATTTTTCTTTTCAAGATTTTCCCGTTAGGGAAAATCGCATTATTTTAGGTTCGGACGGACTAGAAGATTTACTGGAAGCCATAGCGGAAAATAAAATAGAAGAGTATTCGGATCGACTCGATTTTGAGAAAGATGATACACTTTATGACCATCCAATAGCATTGCCGAAATTGCTTCAAAAGTATGCACGTAATGGAATAATAAAAGATGATTGTAGTATTATTATGATTCAAATATCCTCCTAAACCTTGAACTGGGAACCACTCATATTGACATTCCAATTGGCATTCGTCACAACATTGATTTTGTTGCTGATTTCGATACCGATAGCATACTGGCTGGCTTACGGGAAGTCAAGATTCAAGCCGATTATAGAAACATTGGTAAGCATGCCCTTGATATTGCCGCCCACAGTATTGGGTTTTTACTTTTTAATCGCTTTCAGTCCCAATCATTTTTTTGGAGCCTGGTTAGATCAGGTTCTAGGGCTTAGACTCGTATTTTCTTTTACCGGTTTGGTCATTGCCTCCATCATTTATAGCTTGCCATTTATGGTGCATCCAATCAAATCCGGCTTCAAGGGGCTTCCGCCCAATTTGAAGGAGGCTTCCTATGTATTGGGCAAGTCCCGTTTCGTAACATTGCTTCGTGTTTTATTGCCCAATATGAAGCCTGCGATATTATCCGGTGTCGTACTTGCCTTCGCCCATACCATCGGAGAATTCGGTGTCGTTTTGATGATTGGGGGGAATATTCCCGGTAAAACCAAAGTCGCTTCTATTGCAATATATGACAAGGTCGAAATGATGGATTACGCTTCCGCGAATGTGTACTCCGGGGTTCTGTTCGTCATATCATTTTTTATCCTACTCGTCGTTTATGGATTCAATAAAGGCCGGGTTCATAATGGCTTGGGATAATGATAGATATTGAAATAAGAAAAAAATTGCACGGTGCGGATGGAGACATTGAAATGAATGTCCAATTGCAAGTAGGACAAGGGCAAATTGTCACCTTGTCCGGCCCCTCAGGTGCCGGCAAAACATCAATATTAAGAATGATAAGCGGATTGATGAAACCCGATTCCGGTCGGATAAAAATCCTAGGAAATATTTGGTTCGATCATTCATCCAAAATCAATATTAGACCCCAACAACGACAAGTCGGATTCGTATTCCAAGAATATGCTTTGTTCCCCAATATGACTGTTTGGCAAAACTTAGAATTTGCTTTGGATAAAGATGCAAAA
>JAHDCE010000689.1 GCA_020630045.1 Saprospiraceae bacterium
ATACATCCGGTTTCGCTCTCGACCTTATACTCGGAAATTATATGGGTACGGGAATTTGCACAAGAATAGACGGATTCATTCCATACGAAACACTCTGTACTGCTAGGACAGGACCGAAAGACACAACGATTCCGGCAGTAATAAGTAACCATCAACTCGCGAATGCAATGGGCTTTTCCGCCTTGGACATTTACTACAAATTGGGAGGCTGGGGAACCATACAAAACATCGACGAATCATATTGGAATGTAATGATAAAAGACCCGACCACCTTTGGTCCCTTATTGATTCACACTCGTTCATTTTCAGACTCCGAATTATCGGACGAGCAGGTAGGAGGCAATGAAGAGGATGGATGGACAACCGTATGTTATATTCCGACCGACAATCCGGAAGACCTCATCCCTATTACCGTCAGTGAAGACACATGGGCCACCTATGGAGATCAAATAGAGACATTGACAACATGTGGAAGCCAAATAAAAAACGGCAATGTATTTCACAGCTCTATTCTTATCAATTCGGAAACTCCTGTCCATAATGATGCTGAAAAAACGCTTGGATATGTCCTACTAAACCTATAATTCATTTTACATATTCAAAATTTAAAGTGCGATTGAATACCCATTCAATCGCACTTTTTCGTACTCACAATTTACCTTATATAAAGAACATTACATCATCAGCTAATTTTCTCAAACCCGTTTCCCACTTGAATAAATAATCCTGAATCCAACAATACCACCTCTCCGAATTCATTTTTCCGAAAGGCCCAAACCGGTTCTTCGAATGACAAATAAGTCGTCAATTTATTTTGATGAATATCGAATAAAGACACCCCTTTATTTCCCATTTCGGAGATGTACAAACCATCATCAAAATAGCAGACATCTTCAGGGAAGGATACATCGCTTTCATCATCATAAGGCGTACCTATTACATGTGAAGGCTCAGCCGCTCCTAAACCATAAGCCAATACCACTTGACCGGCACCGGTAGCGCACCAAATCAACTCCCGTTGCGAATCATAAGCAATCGAATAGGGCGTATATCCTTCAAATTGGTTTTTGTATTGAAATAAGGATTGACCCTTCAAATCATAAATATGCAAGGAGGACTCTTGAAAAAAAGCTGAATAAATCTGATTATCCGCACGGACAAAAGATTCGTCCAATAGTTTTCTAAGTGCATAATCATCATACCCGAAAAGAAGGTGACAACATTCTATCCAATCCACTTTCTTTTTCTGTTGTTCAACGATATCGAAGGCATAATAATTTTTATACTTATCGTTGAAGATTATTTTTTGACCAACTAATTGTAACATCTCAGATTAGAACTTCTTAAACTTCCTTTTCAAACCGTTTCACCAAAAACGGATGAATAAATACGGCTATGATAATAATGACCACTCCAATATAAAAATAAGGTGTCAACTCCTCATTTTCGTTCAATATCAACCAAGCTAAAATGACGCCGTAAACAGGTTCTAAATTAATAGTTAGATTCGCCGTAAAGGCGGTAACATATTTGAGTGACCGCAAAGAAAGCACATAAGCGAAAGTGGTACATAGCAACGCGAGTACCAACAAATAAAAAATATCGGAAAGCGTAGTGGGCACCACTTCCATATCACCGGTAACATACATGAAAACAGGTAGGACGAAAGACAAAAAAACCAAGCCGCTCCCCAGCTCTACAAAGGTCATACTCATCGGATCGGGAGAGGAGTCTTCCACTACTTTTTTATTGAGAATGGAAAACAACGCCGCCAGTAAAGCGGAGACCAAACCCATCCATATTCCCGTCATTTTATCGGGTGGTGTGAAGCCCGCGATTAATATCATGGCCGGAACAATGATGATACCTATGACCAATTCATACCACTTATGCTTGGTTCCCATGACAAAGGGTTCTATAATGGCGGCGAATAAGGAAGTCGTAGCCATACATGCCACCCCGATAGAGGCATTGGAGTATTTGATACTGCCATAAAAAAACACCCAATGGACAGCGACGATACAACCGATGCCCATCATTCGATACCTTACGCTCTTTGGAATCTTGGGGACATTCC
>JAHDCE010000690.1 GCA_020630045.1 Saprospiraceae bacterium
AGTGTGATGGTTTCACATTTGATTTCAGCCCAGCAGATATCTGCCATGATTCCCGGTTGGAATGAGTTGGGGGTAGGTAAAGCCGTATATAAATTAATGGAAACAGGGACTAGGTTAGGGTCTATTGTCCCACCTAAAGGAATTAAGAAAGAAGGTGGGTTTGCAGGATCCATTTCTTCTTGTAAAAAACAATACATACAATTCAGCATAATCGGGTTCAATTCCGTATCGGGCTGAAATTCATTCAATAATCCGAAGAACTCCGAGCAGGGAGATCCAACACTCCAATTATTCGAATTAGAGAATGGGGTTCCAAGAAATATGGTTTCACATTGGACATTTTGTGAATAATTGATTTGATAAGTTTGGTCATATGTAGGAACAGTCGGTCCTGAAATGAATTCATCCAAACAAGTCGCATTCGCACCATTGATATCAAATAGATTTTGTGTAACGATCGCCTCTATCTCTTCAATGGCATTACTTCCTGTGATTTGTCCATTACAGCTAACATCTAAAATCGGATCAGGAACAACTCCCGGAGCATCTAAATCACCGCTACCGACCAACCAACAGTTGTCCGGTGAATTGGTGAAAACCTCGCAGCTTTCATCATATCCCGACAAGGACTGTACTCCGTCACCAATGACGGAATAAACGCTCAATGTTCCGCTCTCCTCGTTAATGTCGATATCGACAAGGGAAAGATGGGCTGCATCACCGAATCCGGACTTGCCTGTATGACTCATGATTTGTTTAATGGAAGTATCATAGATGTAATTCATCTTTGCAGTCGAGCTCTTCGCAGGCAGTGGATACTCCGATCTTAGGAAACTTTGTTTTTCACCCGGTACTGTTTCTGCGAAATAAACATTGGTTAACTTTTCAATTCCACCACAGATTTCCGTATCACTGTACTTGGTATAAATAGATAAGTTTTTCCTTGCCTTCAAAAAATCTTCCCGGAACGACTCCAACCATTTAATGGAATTGTCCTTAGGCGAAAGACTGATCATTTCATACTTTTTGAAGGATAGTTGATGTTCGTCCAGGATGATGGTTTCCTTTTCACATCCCGCCAGCATTAGGCAGCCCGCTAGGGCAAATAGTAGTTTCTTCATAGCATTTTATTTAAAAAAAAGTATAAGGGATAATGTATTTTATCCCGGTTAAATAATTTGTTCTTTTGTTTTTTTACCAATCCTATTTCATATGAAAGAATTGGCTTAGTAACGCTCAAAGATTAACTTACCGATTTGGACGGCATCTTTCACGTCATGACTTCGTTAAAAAGCCATTTTTGCACATACTCTTTGTGCCACTGGCACAAGCACACGCAGGATGCCCTGCATCGCCTACGTTTTTCGCCTTGTCCTACCGCAAAAACTGCTCGTCGAAATCGACAACTTATTTTTTGAGCGTTACTAAAGTGTATGTTTTTATGTACATACAAATTCATACGCTATCAATGATAGTGTAAAAAAAATGGGAGGGAATTTAGGGGGAGGTTTGTGCGATAAGGAAAATGGTTTTCCTAGAGCGAAGATAGGGGATTTGTTTTACTTTGTTGTCTCCGTGGAATTATTTTTTTTCGATATATTCGAAACTATGTTGGGGAAGAATGATTCAAAACATCGAATCCCGCCCAATGTTTTTTCTTTTATTTTTGATGCCGGATTTCTACTGGCATTTATCAATATTAAATAAATCCAACAATGACACATGGCGAGCGAATTTTGTGGAACTGCATCCAACACATCAAAGAAAATAATAAATTCGGTTGTCCTCATTCGGATTTGCAAGAAATAATAGAGTTATCCGCTTTAAAAGGAATGAAGAACTTATTAAAAGAAGCCATTCGTTTTACCAAGCATGAGGCAAAATTCACTCATCCGTTCCAAGGAGTCTTAACGGATATGAAAGGGCTTCCGACCGGTGAGGAAATCAGGAAAAAAATGTTGTCCATCCCCCCACAAGGGGAATTGCAAAAAAATGGCGGACCTATCGTGTTAAGGAGTTTATTCGATTGGTTTTACGATTTCGCCCCTACCTTTTGGAGGTTCTTTACAATGAACTC
>JAHDCE010000048.1:0-1201 GCA_020630045.1 Saprospiraceae bacterium
CATTATCACCGGATTGGATTTCGGTTTTATTCCGAGTGAAGACATTTCATCATTAGAAGGAAATATTGTTTCTAATGTTACTGTCTGCGATACTTGGGTCGAATTCACCTTCTCCTGGCAAAATACAGGTACGACGATACTGGAAGGCGAAGTATCGGTCATGTTGGATTCCTTCGTACAGGATATCGACTTTTTAGATTGTTTGCCGGATGAAGTCATCAGTCCTACTGAGTTCGTTTGGACGTATGATAGTTTGTATCCCTTCCAGACAATCCATAAGACGATATTATTAGAAATGCCGGGCATAGACGACGGTTTCGGCTTAGGTGATGAGTTAGTGATATTGATGGATGTGGATTGTGATGAAATCGCCGGAGCGGCGAGCCGTTGTGCTTTGGTTGAGTATCGCCCGGAGGTGCTTTGCGCTTACGACCCCAATGACAAATTGGTGCATCCGGATCGACTAGGCGATGACAATGAAACTTTATTCGGTGAGCGCTTGGTCTATACTGTCCGCTTCCAAAATATGGGCACTTATTTTGCTAGGGATGTGGTCGTACGTGACACCCTCGACCCTGATCTCGATCCTAGGACATTCCGTTTGTTGGGGTCGAGTCATCCGGACATGTTGGAAGTGACTTTGGAAGACGATAGGTACTTGACGTTTTCTTTTCCGGATATCATGTTGCCGAGCGAAGATATGGACGTGGCGGAAAGTCAAGGATATATTTCATATATCATAGAACCGTATCCGGGTTTGGAAGTAGGGACGATTATAGAGAATACTGCTTCGATTTATTTCGATTCCAATCCTGCCGTGGTAACCAATACGACTAAGAATTTATTGACGGATCAATTGACGACTTCCGTAGAGCAAATCTATTTCCCGGAAGGGATGACCTTGTATCCCAATCCGACATCCGACCACCTTCGTATTGAAATAAGCGACGAACGATTCCTAGGAGAAAACAACTGGATATCATTGCATGATATGTTGGGACGGGAAGTGTATTCGAATACGATTCGAAATCACATTGATATTGATATAAGCGGCATTTCCGGCGGAACATATTTCGTTTCTATCCGGAATCCATCGGGGGATGTTATTGCTCGGGGAAAGTTGTTGAAGTTGTGATGACTTTTAAACAAGTTTATTGAAAATATAAATGAGTATTCCCCGGAAGGGGGATACTTTTTTAAT
>JAHDCE010000048.1:1301-7058 GCA_020630045.1 Saprospiraceae bacterium
GTCATGAAAAATGTATTTACAGAATCAGGTGCGGAATCATATATCAATAGAGTAAAAGCTTTGACACCCGGTACCCAGCCTCAATGGGGAAAAATGAATGTCGCACAAATGCTGGCACATTGTAACGTAACTTACGAAATGGCATACACGGATAAGTATCCCAAGCCCGGAGCGATAAAAAAGTTCATCTTGAAGTTGCTTGTAAAAAATGCGGTAGTCAGTGAAAAACCGTACCCGAAAAACGGAAGGACGGCTCCTGAGTTTTTAGTGAGTGATGAGCAAGATTTTGAAAAAGAAAAAGAACGGTTGGTCGCTTATATCCAAGAGACTCAAGAATTGGGGACAAGTTATTTTGAAGGCAAGGAATCGCATTCTTTCGGTGCGTTGACGGCTCAGGAATGGAATAATCTATTCGCCAAGCATCTGGAACACCATTTGACGCAGTTTGGAGTGTAGTTTGCTTAACAACAACTTCTCATCAATTTCCAATTCTTATAGTGGGAAAAAGCGATGAGTAATCCACCGATGCCAGTAATGACATGCTCTAGGTTGGAGTGGGGTAACATGCGGCTGACAACTAGGAACGCGAAGCCTACAGCTACGATTCTAAGTGGAATCGGATTGAAGTGATGTTTGAAGTATCCGGGGAACAAAGAGGCTGTCGCAAGGACAATGCTAATAGCGATAAATACCCATTCAATGGTATGGTTGGCCAAGAAGGATAATCCACTTAATGTTGAAATGGTCAATATAAATGGAAGGGCCAAACAATGAACGGCACACAACATGGATGCAATGAAACCAAGAGCATCTTTGTTGAAGGAGATAAAGGGTGTTGTTTTAACTTGACTCATTAATTGCAATTGTGTTGCAAATATAAGCAACTTTGTTGCAATGTGCAAATCTTTGTTTTAAAGACTTTTTGCCAATTCATCCGCTGCTTTGTCCAACTCTATAATAGAATCATAATATTCTTGTTGGATGGCCAACATCTCTTCAGCGGTAACCTGCGGAGGGGCATGGTGGTGATGATGGTGATCGTGGTCATGACCGGAATGGTCATGGCTATGGTCGTGTTCGAATCCCGGAACCTCAACATGATTTTCTTCCCATGCATTGAATTCACCTTCAATTTCTCCTACTGCTTCAGAAAACTTAATCTCTTGTTCGGTCAGGGCACGCCCTTGTACTTGGATATTGAATTTGGTTTGAGTGAGTTGTACGATTTTTTCTTTCACCCCTTTTCCTTTTTCCAAGGCTTTTTTGTGCAGGTCTGCTGCTTGTTGCAATATTTTTTGATCTTCTGAATTTCCGGTGTTGCAGGCGACGATTCCTAGTAGCAAAAAGAAGGAGAGTGTCAGGTATTTCATGAATTACAGTTTTTACAAATTCCTTTGATGATGAGATGAGTGGAAGATGATGTAAAGCCTTCGGGAAGTTGGACATCCGGTACTTCTATTTCTTGAATGCAGTTGGTGCTGTCGCAAATTTCGCAATGGAAATGAGCGTGATTGTCCACATGTTGATGATGACTGCAATCAACATGACAGAGAGCGTATCGGGCAGAATTCGTGCCGTCCACAGCCTTGTGGATGATGCCATTTTCTTCGAATGACTTTAGTGTTCGATAGAGTGTGACCCGATCCGTACCGGATAGTTTTTCTTCCAGCATGGAGTGTGAAATGGCTGTTTTATGCCCTAAGAAAACTTCAAGGACCTTCAGCCTGACCGGGGTGACACGAATCTTATTGTCTGCGAGGATATGTTCCGCTTGATGTTTCATGATATCTATTGAACAGCTTCTTAAAATGTTCTATTGTATCTAACATTGAGATTGAGGGGAGCGTTCATTTTCAAAGGTCGCATTCCGTATTCACGATTCAAAAAATTATTGATCATGAAATCGAATTTGTTTTTTTCATCCATTGTATAAGATACCCTGGCATCCAATACCCAGTCCCCTTTCGCATGTGCTTCGCGATACTCGTCCAAGGTGGAGACGATCTGGTCAAGCTCCGGTGAAAAGTTGGTGACGACTTCGGTCAGATAAGAGTCGCCCTTGAAAAAATCGTCAACATTGTGCATGTAACCATTATAGTTGGCTGCCATTCCAACGGTGAATTTGTCAATATCGCATTCTACATCCATCCGTGCTACATGCAGGGCCCGATAATTGAGCAAACTATTGCCCAAGGGGTCGCCCTTCTGCATCGCAAAGGCTTTAAACATGTTTTTGATATAAGTTCCCGCATTGATTTGAGCCGGGTCGCGACTCAAATCGCCCGGATAACTGTAGGTGTATCCCATCCAGACCCGAGTAGGTATTTTGCCAATCGCTCCTTCTCCAAAAGCGGACAATTCAAACCCGGCGATTCTT
Organism: Saprospiraceae bacterium; assembly: GCA_020630045.1. Lineage (GTDB taxonomy): Bacteria > Bacteroidota > Bacteroidia > Chitinophagales > Saprospiraceae > JAHDCE01. The sequence continues at coordinate 3,679 of JAHDCE010000048.1, forward strand.
GCCCGACTTACATTGACACCACGGAATCCCAGATATCCTTCTTGTAAGGAATTGATGATGTCCAATGGATTGTTGGGGTCGCAATCAATAGAGTCCGGACAATGCAGGTTGAATTGGAATTCGGTCATGTCTTTGTATTCCATCATAAAGGTAGCGAAGTCGATAAAGCCATGCCAGCCGTCTTTCTTTCCGATGGCTCGTTTATATCCGATTTCGGTACTGTATCCGATTTCGGGACGTAACTCGTAGTTAGGGAGTACGGCGACACCGTCGATGATGTCTTCGTCGATATATCTTTCTGCCAAGCTAGGGATGCGATATCCTTGTCCGAATGATGTCCTGAGGAAATCCCGATCAGTCAATTTGAAGTTGGCTCCGCCCCTGAATACAGGAAACGTTCTAGGAACATCTGCTGAGGTTTGGAAACGCTCCAACCGAACACCGAAAGTCAGATTCAGGCGGTTATTGAAGAATCCTTTATCTGCTTGGAGAAACATGGCTCCTACATCTGCGGTTTGACTGGTGTAGAGGGTCGTTGTGTCCACCGTAGTCGTTATGACCTCCTTGGTAAACAAATTGCTTTTCGCCCAGAACCTTTGGTATGAAGCTCCTGCGGTAACGACTGTATTCAATTGTTTGAACTCACGCTGGAATTGATATTCCGCACTATATAAAGCAGTAGGGGAGGTCTGGCTAATGAACTTGGTGATGGAGAACACACGGAACTTTGCAGTGTGCTTGTTTTCAAAATTATCGAAAACCGTTAACCAAGGGTCAATGGTCACCGTAAAGTATTCTATGTTGTTGATCGGGTCGTCAATATGGTAATAAGTGCTATCCGCTCCATCCACCCACAAGAAAAAATCTCCCCTTTGGTGGAACATGATATTACCATTCACGCCCATCGAAATGTTGTCATATTTTTCCGGTCGATACCGCGTGTTGAAGTTGAACCGGAAACGATATTCATCTTGAGATTTGAGGTAGCTTTTGTCATAGTGGACATTCGCTCCTAGGACAAGGTCGAAATTCGGACTGAGTTTTTTGCGGTGTGCGAAATATAATCCGGAAAAGAAGGGTTGTTCCTTGATTCCTTTATACCAACGACGATTGTTTTTATTTGAAATATGATAACTCCCTGCGTAAAACGACAATTTGGTATAAGGCTCCGAAGTTGGATAAGCCGTTCTTACATTGATGACACCATTCAATCCGGCCGAGCCATACAGTACGGATGCCGCCCCTTTGATGATTTCGATTTGCTGGGCGTTTTCTATCGGAATGAAATTCCACTTGATATCACTCAATTCAGCAGACAGTAACGCTTGGTCGTCTACTACGACGGCGACCCGACTTCCGGCGGCATAGGCGAATCCGCTTCCGCTACGGATATTGGCTTGACCGTCGATTACCTGGACCCCTGGTACACGTTCGATGACTGCACCCAGGTCGGTACTGGCATTCCTAGTGATGAATTCAGGTGTGATGACCTCAATCGAAACCGCTTCTTGAGTGATATTTTTTTCGTATCGACTTCCGGTGACAGTTATGATGTCAATGATTTGGGAGGACTCTTCTAAGATGATATTGAGTTCGATTGTGGGTTCACCATTGATTGAGATGGTGTCTATAAAATCCGCATAGCCGACATAGGTATATGTGAGAACGTATTCCCCATCATCCAATAATAATTCGAATGCTCCTTCTTCCTCCGAAATCGCTCCGAAATCGTCACCGATAGTGACACTTACTCCGATTAATCCCTCTCCTGTGGCCTTGTCAGTGACCTTCCCCTTTACGGTAGTTTGTGCGAATATTCCACCTATGAAAAGGAATAAACTGCAAATGACCGATATGTAATACTTCATGTGTCGAATTGAATTTTCCTTTGTTTGTTTTCTGGGTGTTATACAGATTCTTAACTAAGGTACATACTGAATTTCATATCAAGAAACGATTTAACCCTTTATCCTGTGATTGAAATGGTTGAGAAATCCGCCGAAACGAGTAATTCACCACGCTCTATTTTCAAGGTTTCCTTTCCTTCCGGAAAATGACAAACAACGTGGGTTAATTGTTCAGAAAATCCGATGAATTGAATTTTGTAATGGGAAATGCCGGATTTGAATCCATCACCATTTATTTTTTGACTAATGGTGAATCGATTGTTTTTACCATCTGTTCGGAATATGATAAAGTTGAATTGTCCTCCTTGATAATCATTGTTTTCCCCTTGGTCAAGGTAAAGGTAGCTGGTGCATTCCTTTTCAGTAAAAAATACCGATAATTCCAAGGTTTCAATCTTTAGCTCCCGGGTATGTTGAACTACGGGAAATAGTGGAACTACCGCTCCTTGACGAACAAAAATCGGGATGGTGTCTTTATTGACATCTAGGTTGATTTTTTGTCCTCCCTCCACTACATTTCCTTGATGGAAATCATACCATTTTCCCCTAGGAAGAAGACATGAAATACTTTTGGCATTAGGAGCTGTGACCGGATAAACCAAGAAATGTTCTCCGAATATAAATGGAATGTCATCTTCGTGTGTAGCAGTGTTTTCTGGTTCTAAGAAGGCCAAGGGGCGTAACATGGGAATTCCGAAGCGGTGGTATCTGTAAAAGGTCGTGTAAATCACAGGCAAAAGTCGATACCTTAACTCAATGGCTTTTCTTACAGTGCCAAGGACTTCTTCTCCATATGACCAAGGCTCTTGGTCGTCATAATCTTTGCAAGAATGCGTTCTGAAAAAGGGATGGAATACGGCGAGTTGAACCCATCGGGCATATAATTCTCCAGTCGGATTTTCAATGAAACCGCCTACATCCGAACCACAAAAAGATACCCCCGAAATACTCAACCGTTGACATTGCCAACTGGCGATTCGGAGGTGTTCCCAAGTAGCGATATTGTCACCTGTCCAAGTGCTGGCATAACGTTGGAATCCCGCATAAGCGGAACGGGTAATCACGAATGGGCGTTGATTCGGTGCCAATTTTTTGACACCTTCATATGTGGCCCTTGCCATTTGCATTCCATATACATTGTGTCCCTTTCGGTGACTACATGGATGTCCGTCATAATCGTGTCGGACATCTAAGGGGAATGTTTTGCTTTCCACTTCAAAAAGAGCGGGTTCGTTCATGTCGTTCCAAAAGCCGGCGATACCGATATCGTTCATGAGCTCTTGAAATAATCCCGCCCACCATTTTCGGACGACGGGTTTTGTGAAGTCGGGGAAATGACATTCGTCCGGCCAGACCTTTCCAACGACATAATCCCCATCTTGTCTTTTACAATAATAGTCTCCTTCTAGGCCTTGTTGATAGATGTCATATTCTTCATCTATCTTAATGCCCGGGTCTATAATAGCCACTGTT
>JAHDCE010000048.1:7068-13119 GCA_020630045.1 Saprospiraceae bacterium
CATTTTCAAAATCCGACACCATACCTTTGAGATTTGGGAATCGTTCTTTGTCCCAAGTAAAACATCGATATCCGTCCATGTAATCGATGTCGAGGTAAATCGCATCGCAAGGAATGCGGTGTTCTCTCATCAGGCGACAAATCTCACGTACGCGTTCTTCAGGATAATAACTCCAGCGGCATTGTTGGTAACCCAAAGCCCAAAGTGGGGGCATTTCTGGAGTACCTGTCAAGAGTGTGAACTTAGAACATACATCCGTTAAGTTTCCTCCTAGGATGAAGTAGTAATTCATTTCTCCGCCTTCCGCCTCGAATGTTACATGTTCTTCATTCGTTTTTCCAAAGTCGAATGTTGTCCGGAAGGAATTGTCAAAAAAAATTCCGTAAGCATGCCCATTGTGCCAAGCACAATAAAAAGGAATGTTCTTATAAAGGGGGTCGGCGTCTTTTTTATATCCCATCTCGTCCATTCCCCAGTTGGATAATCGCTTTCCCGAAAGATTCATTTCGGTAGGCTTGTCTCCAAGGGCCGTGAAGTATTCGCCCGGCTGTATCTTTTTCCCCTTACGGGGAATAATGCCGCCATGTTCCGGGTTTTCTTCCCACATGAACCCTGAAGCATCTTCATTAATGACATCACCTTCCAAATCGTGGAAAGAACATTTTAAATCCGTTTTGCGAATTTTAAGGAAAAGCGCATCTGTATGAATAAGCAATTCACCCTTTCTGTCTTCAATGTCGTGTATCGGAGCTTGGGGATTGAACCCTGAATCCAATGCATAAGAAAAATCAGCGGGGAAGACTCCTGTTGTCGTATATCTCAATCGAATGATGTGGTCGGAAATAATTCCGACATACAATTGTGTATTTGAATTGTCCTTGATGAGATATCCCTTGGTGATCTCGGAATGCGAGATATATTTGCCGGGCGTGTTGTTATTGTCCATGTTGTCGTTAATTATAGTATGGTTCTGTCCACAAAGTCCAATTTGTCCGGATAGTCCGTTGTAAAATGAAGGCCTCGACTCTCCCTTCTCATAGATGCAGATCTCGTGACCAAATATCCGATGGTGATTAAGTTTCTGAGTTCGCAGAGTTGGTGTGAGATGGCACTGGTTCTATACAGTTGTTCAGTTTCATTATATAAAATGAACAATCGATCCATTGCTCTTTTTAGGCGGGTGTTGGACCTTACGATTCCCACATAGCTACTCATGATTTCTTTCAATTCTTTTACGCTTTGCGTAATAAGTACCATTTCTTTAGGAGTGGAAGTTCCTTGGGCGTCCCATTCGGGGAGTTCCGTATTGATTTCAAATTCATCAATTCTATTCAAAATGTTTTTATGGATTCGCTCAGCGAAAACCATCGCTTCAAGCAGGGAGTTCGAAGCGAGGCGATTAGCGCCGTGCAAGCCGGTGAATGTGCACTCGCCGCATGCATATAATCTTTGGATGGAGGTTTGGCCATCTTCATCCGTTTTGATACCTCCGCACATATAGTGGCAAGCCGGTACCACCGGAATCATGTCTTTCATCGGGTCGATGCCCAAGCTCATACATTTGTCATAAATAGTAGGGAAGTGATCGCAGAATGCCTCTTTGTCAAGATGGGTACAATCCAAGTACATGCATTCCGCTCCGGATAATTTCATTTCGTTGTCAATGGCACGTGCTACGATATCCCTAGGGGCTAAAGATTTTCTAGGATCGTACTTGTCCATGAATTCATTTCCTTTTTTATCCTTCAAGATTCCTCCGAATCCTCGAACGGCTTCGGACACAAGAAAAACCGGATTTTCCCCGGCAGGGTTGAAAAGTGCGGTAGGATGGAATTGGACGAACTCCATACTTTCAATACGTCCTTTGGCACGGTATAACATAGCGATTCCGTCACCGGTCGCAATGACAGGATTGGTCGTATTGCGATATATTTGCCCGGTACCACCGGATGCGATGACAGTAAGCCGGGAGAGAATAGTGATGATATCTCCGGTTTTTTTGTCCAGTGCATATGCACCATAGCATTCAATATTGGGCGTGACTCTCGTAATATTGTGTCCAAGATGGTGTTGAGTCAATAAATCGATCGCAAAATGATGTTCGAGTAGTTTGACGTTCGGAGCTTTGGCGATTTGTTCCATCAAAGTTCTTTGGAGTTCCCATCCGGTCAAGTCTTTGTAATGTAGTATTCTGTTTTCAGAATGACCGCCTTCCATTCCTAAGTCGTATTCGATATCGTTTTTGACTTTATCGAAACGAGCACCCCAATCAATAACTTCCCTGACTCTTGCGGGGCCTTCTTTAACGACTATTTCAACAATGTTTTTTTCACAGATTCCATCTCCGGCATCTAAGGTGTCCTCTATATGTTTTTTATAGGAGTCGGATTCCAAATCCCAAACGGCTGCAACGCCTCCTTGTGCGTAGCGGGTGTTGGTTTCACCCTTTTCCGTTTTGGTAAGAATCGTGATATTTAAATCCGAACGTTGTTCCGCCAATTTAATGGCAAGCGTTAATCCGGCAATGCCCGAACCGATTATAAGTACATCTGTTTGTTCCAACTTGCATTCAAGGTTTTAGAGGATGAATGTAATATGTCCATAAGTTAGGGTGAAAGTGGGATAAAAAAATTAATTATTTTAGTTTGTTGTTTTTCAGGGGTTTGTGTTGTTTTTTTTGACGCAATTATTTTTTTAACCCGACGTTAACGATTTTATCCGAGACTAAATTCTCAAAAATCAGTCTTATATTGTGAATGATGTAAAGTTTTTATTTCATTCAAAAAAATACAAAAATGAAAAAGGCATTCATACAAACAATCACTTTAACCTTTTTATTTGTTTTGGGCTCTGCCACAATGATGTTCGCTCAAAATGACAAATTAGCTGTTTCTCAAGGAAAGGTAGAACAACGAGTTGAGAAATGGGCTGAGAAGTTAAATCTTACAGCTGACCAAAAAAGTGAAGTACTTCAAATCATGCTCACTGCTCAAGAGCGACGTGCTGCTTTAAGTCAAATTAAAGATGCCGATCAAAAGAGGGCCAAGACATTAGAAATGCGCAAAGAATTGGAAGAGGGATTAAAAGCCACTTTGACAGAAGAACAATATATAAAAGTTCTTAATCAAACGAAGGCGAGAAGAGGCAAAAGAGAAAAGTCAAGAAGATAAATTCCGGCTTACCGGAATCAAGATAAACTCTAAATCAGGGTAGTTTTTCATGTGTTCTGTTCATGGAGCCGGGTCAAATGAGATCCGGCTTTCTATTTTATAAGTATGCCATAAATAACTTTGTGAGAGATGTATTTATGGGTAATTCTTATATTCGTCCGTAGATTTTAAGTCTTAAAGAAAACATGGTAAAGAATACTTGGTGGCTCACTTTAATATTTGTTTTTTGTTTATTGTCTTTCAATAGGCATCAAAACACTCCCGAAAACATTTATCCTAAAGATTATTTCCGGTCTCCGGTAGATCATAAGATTTATATCACCGGAACTTTTGGAGAGTTACGTCCGAATCATTTTCATTCAGGAATTGATATCAAATCTAAGCGCGGAAAAATCGGCGATCCGCTATATGCTTCAGCAGAAGGTTATGTCAGTCGGATTAAGGTTCAGTCCGGTGGATATGGAAAGGCTCTCTATATCGATCACCCGAATGGTTATACGACAGTTTACGCTCATATGGACAAATTTGCCCCTGAACTAGAGGTTTATGTCAAGGAGCAGCAATATGCTCAAGAGAGTTTTGGAGTGGATTTATATCCGCCGGCTTATACTTTTAATTTTGAAAAGGGACAGAACATAGGAACGATGGGGAATACCGGTCGCTCCTATGGACCACATGTCCATTTTGAAATTAGGGACACCGGAACCGAAGAACCGATTAATCCGATGTTGTTCGGATTTGAAATCAAGGACAATATCCCGCCCAAACTTCATCAAATCAAAGCTTATGGCTTGAATGATAAGCATGAAACTACTGTTTCCACCATTCGAAATGTAAAGAAGGGCAAAAGCGGAATCCATTATATTGGTGGAGACACATTGAGTTTAGCCGCATGGCGGATGGGACTGGGGATTAAGGCCTATGATCACATGGATGGATTGGGCAATTGGAATGGTGTATATGCGATTGAATTATTTGTAGATGACCAGCTTTGGCACAAAACACAATTCGAACGGTTTTCTTTTGATAATACCCGTTACCTCAACGCTCATATCGATTATCGGGAAAAACTGTTGAATAAAGCTTGGTTTAACAGAAGTTACAGATTGCCTGGCAATAATGTGCCTATGTATCCTGTGTTGATGAACGACGGTGTTTTGGATTTGACCACCCAGCCCAAAAAGATTACCTTCTTGGTATATGATGCTAATGATAATGTATCAAAGCTGGTATTTTGGGTGAAACGCAAAGAAGTCAACTCCAATGACAATGACAAGGGGAGTTATAGCTATAAACTGCCATACAATGAAGATAATTTTATTTCTAGGAATGATTTGAATTTGTTTTTTCCCCTAGGGAGTTTTTATGAAAATGTATATTTGGATTACAATGTTTCGGTTGATGAAACAGGAGATATGTTTTCCGCCGTACACCATATTCATAATGATCGTACGCCCATTCAGAAATGGTATGAAATGGAAATCAAGGCTTTTAATATCCCGTCTGATAAACGGGATAAAGCCATCATCGCAAAATGTAAGGGAAGCCAAACGCCTGTCAACCATGGAGGAGAATGGAGAGGTGATTACCTTTATGCCAAAGCAAGGGATTTTGGTGATTTTTGTGTGATGCTCGATGAGATAGCTCCGAAGATTACCCCCGTCACATTTAAGAATAATATGAAGGGGTATTCCAAAATGTCTTTCAAAATCAAAGAGAATTTTAAAACATCTAAAAAATTAGACGATTTTGATTGGGACGGGTATATCGACGGTCGTTGGGTATTGTTTAAACATAATGTAAAAAATGATGTCGTCACACATCGTTTTGACAAGGACCTGCTTCCGGGAAAACATACGATTCGATTGGTCGCACGAGATAATAGTGGAAATGAACGGGTTTTTGAACGGGAGTTTTTGAGGTGATTTCTGTCGCAGTTTCATGGGTTTCGTATAATGTTTTTTTTTATTTGACAACAGGAGGGAGTATGTTGTTATGGAAGTTGTGTTTTTTTAATTTTTAGCATGTCACATTTTGTTTTTTTTTGAGCATTGAATTTGGTTTGTCGGAATGGTTCTTGATTTGATGATTGGTTGATGCCTTATGGGCTTTTCAATCATCTAAAGAATCTTAAACATGAAAGCTAACTTTACTCAAAAAAAATCATCGACTTTTCTCAAAAGTGGGTTATTCTTAATGCTGTTTCTTGGCACGAGTTTTCTATATGGGCAGAATTATGAACCTACATTCAGTACGCTGTTGGGTGGTAGGAATGCAGAGTACCTTACTGTATCAACTCAAGATAGATACAAATCGAATAGTGCGGTAGATGAGAATTTCTTTTATACAATAGGTTATGTGGAGTCAGGAGACCTTCCGGTAAGTCCTAATGGTAGTCCCAAACCTAGCAATGAAGCTTATTATTTGGCAAAGTTCGACAAGCTGACGGGGGAGTTGGTTTTCGGTACCTACCTAGGAGGCTCTGGGGAAGATCATATTATGTGTATGAAAGTCGAAGATGGAAACGTCTATATCTTAGGACGAACCGAAGATTCTGATGATTTGCCCGTAACCAATGGTTCTTCGTATCAAGAAGGGGGCTTGGATTTATTTATATACAAATTTGACGCATCAGGGTCAATCGCATATTGTACCTATTTTGGAGGACAAATGACTGAAAGTTACTCTTGGGAAAGCAATGACCAGTTGGTTCGAATTGGTGATTATATGGATGTGGACAATGGCCTTGTTTCTTTTGTTGGATATACATCCTCTATTGATTTGCCTGTAACTAATGGCTCTGTTCATCCTTTTGGAGGAAGTAATGGCAGTTTTTTTACTACGCTGGATTTAAACGGGAATATTGACTTCTGCACCTACC
>JAHDCE010000049.1 GCA_020630045.1 Saprospiraceae bacterium
CCCGAAGAAGATTACTATGTTTCCGTTGCACCTGTGGACGTCAATGGTTGGATGATCATCTTGTTGAATGTTGGGACATTTATCATTACCGCATTGATTTTAATCATTCCTTCCTTTATGGTCAGGTTTATTGCACCAGTGAAAGCGATTCGATTTAAATAAAGAGTTTAGTTCCGACTTTTTTATATCCCTTTGTTACAAGTATCCGATAGACTCTAGAATCCGCAGTGGATGCTGCTATCTTTTCCATCAATAATACAGGATGTGAAAACAAACAGGAAAAATTAGAACCAGTTTGACATTCCCTTACTTTAGAATGATTACTTTTGCCCCCGAATTGTAAACCTCCTCCCTTCTTGGAAATATGAAGGATTAAATTCATTTTAAAAACCAATTTCTTATGTCTAACGCATTTTTTGAAGTACCATTAGCACAAAATGAACCCATTCTTTCCTATGAACCGGGTTCACCTGAACGCGGAAGCTTAAAAGCTGAATTGGCCAGACGTAAATCCATGTCCATTGACATTCCGATGTATATCAATGGAAAGGAGGTTTATACAGATGAAAAAATCGACATATTTCCACCCCATGAAGTTTCTCATAAAATCGGAACCTATTCCAAGGGAGATTCTTCGCATGTGCATCAAGCGATAGAAGCTGCCCTTTCCGCTAAAAAGAGTTGGGAAGAAATGCCTTGGCAAGACCGTGCCGCGATATTTTTGAAAGCCGCTGATTTGTTAAGTGGCCCTTATCGTGCTAGGATGAATGCCGCTACCATGTTGGGGCAGTCTAAAAATGTATACCAAGCTGAAATTGACGCTGTCGCTGAAATGGCTGATTTCTTCCGTTTCAACGTGCAGTTTATGACGGAAATGTACACGCAACAACCCGAAAGTGCTCCATTGACTTGGAACCGCATGGAATTCCGTCCATTGGAAGGGTTTATTTTTGCGATTACTCCTTTCAATTTTACTTCGATTGCAGCTAACCTTTGTGCGGCTCCTGCCATGCTTGGGAATGTTGTTGTTTGGAAACCGGCGGAAACCCAGATTTATTCCGCACAAGTTATCATGGAGATTTTCCATGAAGCAGGGCTTCCTGATGGAGTGATTAATTTGATTTATACAGATGGTCCCGTTGCCGGGGATATCGTTTTTGAACACCCGGATTTCGCCGGTCTTCATTTTACCGGTAGTACAGGAGTGTTCAGATACCTATGGAAGGTCATTGGAGCCAATATAGACAAATACAAATCTTACCCTCGCATCGTCGGTGAAACCGGAGGTAAGGACTTTGTAGTAGCTCATAAAAGTGCCGATGCGGAGCAGGTGGCTGTCGCCCTATCACGCGGAGCTTTCGAATTCCAGGGACAGAAGTGTTCTGCAGCATCAAGGGCTTATATTCCGGATAATATCTGGGAAGCGGTCAAGGAGAAATTGGTGGCGGATGTCAACTCATTTAAAATGGGTACACCCGAAGATTTTTCAAATTTTATCAATGCGGTGATAGACGAAAGGGCATTTGATAAAATCTCGAATTATATCGCTGAATCCAAGAAGGACGAAAACACGCAAATCATAGCCGGTGGAGGATATGATAAATCAAAAGGTTATTTCATCGAGCCGACCGTTATCGTCACCACGAATGCCAAAAGCACGACAATGTGCGAAGAAATTTTTGGCCCGGTTTTGACCATTCATGTTTATCCTGCTGATGAATACGAGCAAGTACTAGAGGTAGTGGATTCTACGTCTCCATACGCTTTGACCGGTGCAATTTTCGCAAGGGAAAGAGGTGCCATAAACATTGCTTTTGATCGTCTAAGGAATTCAGCCGGAAACTTTTATATCAATGATAAGCCAACCGGTGCGGTGGTCGGACAACAACCCTTCGGAGGAGGTCGAGCATCCGGAACAAATGATAAAGCGGGCTCGATTTTGAATTTATACAGATGGGTTTCTCCTAGAACAATCAAAGAAAATTTCTGTGCTCCGCGTGACTATAGGTATCCTTTTCTGTCAGAAGGTTAATTAACAAAAGTTAAGACAGACATTGGAAAACGGCCTCCATGCAATGGAGGATCTTGAAATCAAACTATGCTCAGTAGAAGGAACATTAGAATAAAGATTCTTCATCTCTTATATGTCAAAAGGATGAAGCCTGATTTGGAATACAGTGGACTGAAAAAATTGTATGACAGTTGGGTGGATAAATCTTTTGAATTGTACTTGTTCAATGTATGGCAATTACTAAGAGTAGCCGCTTATTCAAGGAAAGATCAATCCAATCGAAGGTCAAAGCATTTACCTAGTGACGAGGACTTGTCCTTCACCTCCAAAATATTTGACAATCCTTTGATTCAGTCAATAGAGCAAAGTGAGGCATTTCAACGTGAAATCAAGAAACGTAGCATCCACGCGAAAACCAATGCCGACATCATTAAAATGTTGTACACCGATTTCGCGAAAACTGATGATTACAAGAAATATTTGGAGGCCGAAATCTCTCCCGAATCCCATATTGATGTTTTATTGAAATTATATAAACATTGTTATTCCGGAGAAACATTTGAGGAATACAACGAAGATTTGTACGATACTTGGATACATGACAAATCACTGATTATCGGAGCCATGAAAAAGACAATCAAGGGGCTTCCCGTACTCCCTGATTTTTATTCCGATTTTATTCCCGGTAAGGAAACCGTAGAAGATTTTGGAGATGATTTATTGTATAAAGTTTGTCATTTAGAAGGTGAATTGTTCAGCTATATTGAACCGGCACTAAAAAATTGGGAAGCGGATCGTGTGGCAATCATCGACATGATTCTTTTAAAGTTGGCCTTAGCGGAAATGTTGTATTTCGAAACGATTCCGACAAAGGTGACCTTGAACGAATATGTGGACATCTCAAAGCTATACAGCACACCAAAAAGTAAAGATTTCATCAATGGAATATTAGATCGTTTGATGAAAAAATTACAAAAAGACGGTAAAATCCAAAAATCGGGTAGGGGGTTAATCGATTAGGCTGATTTCTTTTGTGGATTTTGGTTTTGTAGGGCGATGCCTTACAGAAAATGAAAATTCGAGGACTCGCAGGTCACAAAAGATAAAGCACTTGAAAGAAGTGTAAATGGAACTTATCCCAACAAGGTTTGCTTGAGCCATGAATCCGAGTTTGCAACAAGGAAAAATCACAAGGTATATTTTTCGTTTTTTTGGGGTTTATACCAATAAATAAGCCATGAATAACGCTTCTTTTCCTTACCCCTACCTTCCCGATACAAATATTGTATATATTTGCTCCCCTAAGGAGGGCTAATTTTATAATTAAAAATCAAATGGTATGAGGCGTAATTATTTGTACTTAGTTTTTTCTTGCTTGTTGTTCTCACAAGTTGCTTTTGCACAATATGAAGGAGCACATGCACTGAATTACAAGTTTATTGGTATTGATGCATATACCCCCTATTTTTACAGTGATGCTGATGACGTGAAATTGAGAGACAACATCGGCAATGCAATAGATGATATGACGGCCGGAGCCGAAATCAGCTATTACTATGGAATCAAAGATTGGTTGGCAGTAGGTGTTCCTTTTAGAGTGGGTACTTCCAATGTTGGAAGGGATTCCGTCAATTTAGGTGTTGCCGGACGCGACAAAATTTACATGAGTTTGGATGCCAGGCTTCGATTGTCTCTTTTCCTCAAGGAAAAACAAATCGTCGTTCCTTATGTTGGTACCGGTCTTGGTGCTATGAAGTTGGAAGGAGAAGATATCGACTTGCAAATTCCACTTGCAACAGGTTTGAATTTCCGATTGGCGAAAAACTTTTATGCGCAGATTCAAACGGAATATCGCTGGTCATTTGATGAAATCAAAGACAAGGATGTCGATAGTTATACCAACCATTTCGTTCATTCAGCCGGTTTTATGTTCCAATTCGGCGATCGTGAAGATACGGTTCCACCGGATCCAGAACCCGAAACAGTAATTGTAGAGGAGCCAAAAGACAAGGATGGTGACGGAGTCATAGACGAAAAAGATAACTGCCCTGATGAAGCCGGATTAGCAAAATTCAGTGGTTGTCCGGATAAAGATGGTGATGACATCCAAGATAGTGAAGATGATTGTCCCGACGTAGCCGGACCTGTAGCTTTCAACGGATGTCCCGATACGGATAATGACGGCATTGCCGATAAGGATGACAAGTGTCCTAATGAAGCCGGAATTTTGGCGAACAACGGATGTCCTGAAGAGAAACCGAAAGATCGCGATAATGATGGAGTAGCTGATGACGCTGATGAGTGTCCTGACACTCCTGGTATCGCTGGCTTCAACGGATGTCCTGATACGGATGGTGATGGAGTAGCAGATAAGAAAGACCGTTGTCCTTCAACTCCTGGTATCGCTGCCTTTGGCGGTTGTCCGGATACGGATAAAGATGGTGTTGAAGATGCTAAAGATAAGTGTCCTAAAACGGCAGGTTCTGTTGCCAATAACGGTTGTCCGGAAATTGCGCAAGAAGATCAGGAAAAGTTGGAAATAGCAACTCAATCTGTTGAATTTGAAACTGCAAAATCAACGATTCGCACGACTTCTTATCCCGTATTGGATCAGGTAGTCGCTATTTTACAAAAGTATCCGACACACAGCATTTCAATTGATGGTCATACGGATAATGTAGGTAGTGAAGCCAACAATCAGAAGCTTTCCGAATCTAGGGCGAAGGCTTGTTACGAATATTTGGCTTCCAAAGGTATCAGCCGCTCAAGGATGAGTTATGCCGGTTACGGTGAATCCCGTCCGATCGCTGATAATGGTAGCAAGGAAGGACGTCAGAAAAACCGTCGGGTTGAATTCCGAGTTTTTGTGAGGTAATAATTCATCCCTTCCGGGAAAAATATATAGAGGCATCGGAATAACTTTTTCGATGCCTCTTTTGTTTATGTTAGGACACGTTTAAATTTATCGTATGCAATTAATACACTGTAAACTAAATGTTCCCAATTCTTCAACTTACTTTGTTTACAGTATACTAATTGATGAAATTTAAACATGCTCTTTTCCTGAACATTGGGAAACTACAATCAAATCCTTATTTTTGCAGACACAAAATTAAAATGTGCATGAAAAAATCAATATTTATCATTCTTCCATTATTACTTGTCTTGGTGGGTTGCCAAACAGAAGTGGATAGAGGAACAGAAATGTCAGTTGATGATGTGTTGGTCAATTCGACTGAAAAAAGTGTAAAAGATGACGCTAAGGTAAAAGCGCTTCAAGAAAGAAAACCGATACAAGAGGCCATCCCCGAAGACACGATTAACGTACCTAAATTCGTATTTGTCGAAGAAACATTCGATTTCGGAACGGTAGACGAGGGTGATGTGGTGACACATACTTTCAAGTTCAAAAATGAAGGAAAAGCGCCTTTGGTGATTTCCAATGCTCGTGGTAGCTGCGGATGTACCGTCCCCGAATGGCCGCAAGAACCGATTTCGGTTGGCGAATCCGGTGAAATCAAAGTGAAGTTCAATACCAATGGCAAAAAGAACCGCCAGAAGAAAACAGTTACTTTAACTGCCAATACTTGGCCGGTAAAAACTTTGATTAGTATTCAAGGACAAGTAACGCCCAAGGAGCCGGCGACTACTGCCAAAATCCAGCCACAAGGAGGAAAACAACATTCTCATGGTGGACACGACCATTCGCATGATGGTCATAACCACTCGCATGACCATTCACATGATGGTCATAATCATAATCATTAAAGAAAACGAAGCTAAAAGAATATGACATTCGATTCATTCATCTTATTACAATCGTCCGGAGGAAGCGGAACCATCAACATATTGTTCATGGTGGCTATGTTCGCGGTTATTTACTTTTTTATGATTCGCCCCCAGCAGCGAAAAGCCAGGGAACAGTCCAAGTTTTTGGAGGAACTGAAGAAAGGGGAACAAGTAGTAACTACCGGAGGAATGATTGGGAAAATCTCTAAAATTGAAGACAATGTCGTTACCTTGGCATTGGATCAAAAGACGACCGCTCAATTTACCAAAGGAGCGATATCGAAAGAAATGACGGAAGCTTTGGCGGATGCAAAAACTGCTTAATAAAGGTCAAATAAAAGAATTCCTGAAATCGGACAGGGCGATATTGATGCTATGCATCTTTATCGCCTTGTTTTTTTGGTGGCTCAACAAAATGTCCAATATCTATCGAACGGACAGCCAATGTGAAATCGACTTCATTTTGCCGGAAGGCAAAATATTTTTGGAAATACCACCAGAAACGGTCACGGTCGAGATTGAAGGGGAAGGATGGAGTTTGTTGTCCGAATTTTTCAGGGGAAGTTTGCCAGCCATTGTTTACCCATTGGATGATGTACCGACGCAGATTATTTCTTCCGGACAAATCATGAATGCGGTTACTGAAAAACTGGGAGCCTCGTTGCGTGTGGTAGCAGTAGGCGAGAGTGCCATTTTCGTAAGATTGGATACCGTTGCCCAAAAAGAAATACCAGTAAAATTACCGTTCACTTTAGGGCCTGCCGATGGGCATGTTATTGTAGACTCCGTTCGGATTGAACCCGCTACAGTAGTGGTTTCCGGTCCTTCAAAGGAAGTTAATCGAACACGGGCCGTATTTACGGAAAAACTGGACTTGCCTCCGATTGAGGGAGTCATAAATGAAAAAATCGCCTTGCCATTGGAAGAAGGCTCAGTAATCAGCTACGAACCTTCCCATGTTCGGATTCTTGGGGCATCCGAACCTTATACTGAAGGTGAATTGCCTGTCCCTATTACCGTATTACATGATTTTGACAGTATTTCCATATTCCCCAAAATCAGTTTTGTTTCTTTTAGAGCTCCATTAAGTCAATACAAAAGTATTCGATCGGAAGACTTCCAAGTCATCGCTGACCTCAAGGGAAAAGAAATCGGCTTGTCGGGAAAGAGCACTCAAGCACTAGAACTGACGGGATATCCGGAGGAAGTATCAGCGGTCAGGGTAAAACCCGGAGCGATTGAGTATTTTATCATTCAAACAGTGCAGGACGCTGAGTGATTTCGTGGTAACAAGCCACACCTTTTGCATAATAGTGCAGCACCATGCTCTTTCTGCTTAAATCCGAATCGGTAATCGGGTTTCCTCCATGTAATAAATTCGCATGCCAAATGAGGATGTCTCCCTTTTTGGCCAGAAAATTTTGCTTTTCGAAATTGTTTTCACGAATAACTTCCGCAATCCGTTCTTCATACTTTGGATAGGCTTCTTTTCCTAGGAACCATCTTGAGCCGCCGTGCTCGAAATCGTCCGTCATGATATATGGCAAGGTATGGCTGCCCGGATAGTAATGTAAAACCCCGCTGCCGGGTTTGATATCTTCAAGGGCGATCCAAATAGCGATTAAGTTTCCAAGGGGGAAAGTGGTCATATGAACCGAATCCGAATGCGTTTTTTGCTGACTTCCCTCCAAGAAATTGATGCTCTGAAAAAGTTGGACTTCCCGTCCTAGTAGCAATTCCAATACATCGCGAACCCTAGGAGCGTCCACCATTTGCCGCAAGGCATCAGATTGCCTGACGGCAAACATGATTTTGGTGTGATTCGCTTTCCAATCGGCTTGGTTGTTCGCTACTATTTTTTCAATTTCGGCATTGATGAATTCTACTTGACGTTCATCAAAAAAACCAGGGAGTATGGCATAACCTCGCTCCGACCAATTCAATATTTGATTTTGTAATGATGGGGGTAGTTGTCGGAATTTCTCGTTATCCGGCAATACTTCGCGTGAATCCAATCTATCCAACCAAGGGCTTTCGCCTACCTTACCTTTGAAATCACGATGAGTGACGGGTTCATAGTACGATTTATTGATACCCAGTTTGCGATAGGTGGATTGGATATGTCCCAGTCTTCCTTTTTGGAAAAAATTGTAAATGGCGTACGCCGGTTTGAACCTACGGAGAAAACTCATCATAGCACATTGAATTAGGACTACAATTTACGAATAATCCACAAACGCAGTAGAATGGGAGCATGGCATTACCAGCCTTTTCTTACCGGTTGTTCGGGCTTCTTTTTGTAGGTGTTCGGTAAATCGGCATGTAGAGTCATGATGAAGTTACGACCCGGAGCACTGATGCCCGACGAGAAAGGACGATAATGGACGTCAAAGATATTTTCGATAGAAAAATTTAAGGAGAAAGTCGGACTGAAACCCCAGGCGGTATAAAGATTCAATGTTCTCCATGCCGGAGTACCATACTCAGGAATGGCTTCGTCTAAGTTATCCGAATTTCCTAGGGCCGGGTCATACTCTTCTTTCAATTTGGAACCATTAAAATTGAGGCCCAATTCTGCTGAGAAATGTTTCCATTCTTTCCCTTCTTCACTAGAATGCCAATTGTATCCGAAAGATGCTTGCCCATACAAAGGCGGTATATGAGAAAGCGGCACGGAGCCCAAGTCCGCTAATCCATCCTTGGAAACCCCACCTGTATATCTGCCTCGAAGGTCATTGATTCCGATACCCAGCAACCAACGGTTTTTCAATTTCAATTTCATATTGGCAGAAAAACCTAAAATAGTCGCACGACCAGCATTTACATTGGCGATAGTGATATCTTCTTCATCTCCGTCATTCAATAGGATAGTATCACCATTCGGTAGTGACAGTGGTTGGCGAATAATGGCATCCAATAATATGGTATTGAACCCGGTGACGCTAACATTTAAATTCGACTCGGAGCGACCGCGATTGTCGGCCTCGGTAAAATGAAATGTTTTGGCAATCGTCAATTCGGAGTTCAAACCGTATTCCGGTTTCAGGTCAGGGTTCGGTATGGTGATAAATCCATCTTTAGATCGGATTTTACTATAATCATCGACATTCGGCACTCGGAATCCCGTAGCGAAACTACCTTTGATATTCCAATGTGATTTCGGAGTGTAGGAGAATCCCGCACTTCCGGTCACCGCTCCCCCTTGGATACGCACATCTTCAAATGGCCATTCAATCAAACCATCCGGCAAAAAGGTAGAGGAAACCCGACTAAATGTATACCTCAAACCTCCTAGGAAGGTAAATGTCTTTTTTTGATTCTGCCCCTTGTAATTCGCATATACGGCGAAGGTTCCCATTTGACTGTTTCCGTTAGGATATCGAGTTAATCTCGTAGGGAGGGTTTCTCCGGTGGTGATGACAAAGTTGTCTGCTGTCGATTTGACATAATTGTATTGATATTCCAATCCGTAGAGTAGGGAAGAGTTATTTTTTTCACTGATGTCCTTGTTCATGTCTACGCTAAAGCTACCGACATATACATCTTCAAAATTTCTGGATCGTGTTATCTTCCGTCTTTTTCGTTGAAAACGATCTTCATCGATTTTTTGAAAGGCAGTGGTAATCGATCCACCATTAAAAAATTTATTTTCTTTGAGCAATTTGGTTTGGAAAGAAAGCATCAGTCTCCTTTGCGGCCCATAATACCATTCGGAAAATTTTGGAAATTCACCTTTGAGTTCAGTCAACTGGTCATACCTAGGAATATTGCTTGAAGTGGAAAATTGGAGGTTCAAAGTATGGGAAACGTTTTGACCTTTTGCAATTTTGATTTTATGTAAAAAATCAATTTGGTCATACTCTTTATTTCCTGGCTGAGTGACCTGGACAAGCGGGTCATCGTTTGCCACTACAACATCGAATCCATTGACCAGTCCGACAAAATCGGAACGAATCCATTTGGATGGTATATCAATAGAATCCAAATCCGGGTATCGGCTGCCAGCTCGGGTGAATCCGAAATTCCGATAGGTCAAACTGGTTACCGAACCCCAATAACTACCGGTGTAGGTCAAATCCAGGTGGACTGTTTTTTCACCATATGCCGAGGCATAACGAGTGTATAAATGGGACTCGAATGGGTATTCCTTTGCGTCGCCACCTAATGTTAGTTTCGGATCTTTGGTTTTCAAATACAATACTCCTCCTAGGGCATCGGAACCGTACATGACCGCAGAAGGGCCATACATAATCTCCATTCTTTCTAATATGGATTGGTCTACCGTGATGACGTTTTGCAAGTGCCCGTTCCTGAAAATGGCATTGTTCATCCTAACTCCGTCTAGAACAATCAAGACTTTATTTGCTTCGAAACCACGTATGATGGGACTGCCTCCACCTGCTTGACTGGCTTGGACGAATGCTCCGATGTCATTCAAGGCATCAGCAGAATTGGCCGAGTTTTTAACTCTGATATCGTCATCGGTGATGATATCGACCGTTGCGGGAATATATGCGACTCTTTCGGCATTTTTTGTAGCCCCTTCGACAATGATTTCCTTGCCTCCACCAATAACCGTAGCTACTTCATTCATCAGTACGAGTCCTCCCGGAAAGCGAGTGTCCAAATTTTTGAAAAGTACCGTTATGGTTTCATAGCCGGTGTAAGTAATGGATATGGTGTCATTGGCTTCAAGCCCTGAAACGATGGCACTCCCATCGAATTCAGATTCTGTCCCACCGATATAATCCGGGTTCAAGGCAGAAAGAAATGCCAGGTTGACCCCAATCAGATCCTCCTTGGTCTCCGCATCTTTGATAACCAGACGCACCTCATTTTGTGCAGCAAGACCGGATGATATCATTAACAATAGAAAAAATACAGCCGTGGATACGGCATATCTCAATAGTAGCTTCGTGGGGACGAAGCGTTTCAATTCAATGGTGCTTGTACTCCTCAAGTCATTTGCCTTTTAAAGGGAGTTGGATACGGAAAGTCGTTCCTACTCCGACTTTAGATTCTTTCACAAAAATCTTGCCGGAGTGGTAGTTTTCTACAATCCGTTTAGCCAACGAAAGCCCTAGGCCCCATCCTCGCTTTTTTGTGGTGTATCCGGGACGAAAAATAGACTTGAATTTGTTTTCGGGGATTCCTTTGCCAGTATCGCTGATATCTATATATAACCAATTGGGATCATCGGATACTTCCATGACAACGGCACCTTTGCCTTCCATGGAATCTAAGGCGTTCCGTAGTAGGTTTTCAATTACCCATTCGAACAAAGGAGCGTTGAACGCCGCCTTATATGGACGGTCTTCTTCTTGGATATAATCGAAGTTGACCCTCCTAGGCGCCCTTCTTTTCATGTATTGGAAAATCTTTTTGAGTTCGGGCGTGATTTTGGCCATATGTAATTCCGGTTCCGAACCGATTTTACTAAACCTGTCCGCAACTTTCTCCAATCGCTGGACATCCTTCCCGATTTCGTCTATGATTTCGTGGGTTTCTTCATGGTCGGGATGTGCCATTTTCAAATGTTCGACCCAAGCGATAAGTCCTGAAATCGGAGTGCCTAGTTGGTGAGCGGCTTCCTTGGCCATACCGGCCCAAATCCTGTTTTCCTCAGACTTTCGTGCGGTGTTGAAACCGATATAACCCAGTCCGATAAACAAGGTGATAAGTATAAAAATGACAATGGGAAAGAACTGTAGCATATTGAGGATGCCGGATTCCTTGTAATAAATATACTCGTCTCCTACGGATGATTCGATTACTAACGGTTCTCGACCGCTTTTGCGAATCTTTTCGAGTTCCTTTTCCAAGAACTCCATATCCATATCTTCCTCTTCACCAAAGTTTTTACCGGCACGAATTGTTCCCCTCTGGTCTACCCAAATTATAGGTACTGAATAATTGCCTTGGGTGATTTCGAATTCAAGGGTGAAGTCACAGTCATTGTTCAATTGTTCTTCTGAGCTCAGTAGGGTGTAGGCTTTTTCCATGAGGTTGATACGGAACTTTTCGTATTCCTCGATTCGATTCGCTAGGTAAATGATATAGTAGCTGGTAGCGGCAATGGTAATCAAGGCCAAAGCGGTTAGCCCGAATCTCCATTTTGCTGTTCTTGTACTGAGTATCATTAATCAAATTGTGGTTTTCTGTTTCGAGTATATCACCCTTCAAAAACGTGGAAATGCAGTACAAAGATATGGTAATTGTTATTTTATTATTATCACGATGGATATTTGCTGAAATTACCATCGGAGTTCCTAATTTTGCCACCGCTATTTGGAAAACCCACCCATGGTCAACGAGTCGGAAATAGAAAACATTTACATCCCAATCGGTCGCTCCGTCATTCACTGTAAAAGGACAGGCGAGGGCAATGAGCTATTGATTGCATTCCCGGGATTCGGGGAGCGATCGGTAATGTTCGATAAAATCGGAAAGGAACTCGGCGAGAAATATACTGTTTTTGCTGTTGATCTTCCCATGCATGGGGAATCGAGATGGAGAGGGAGAAAACGGATTACCACCAAGATATTTGAGGAGTTGATTGTTCATATCCTGCACCTGGAAAATAAATCTCAATGTGCATTGATGGGTTTTTCATTCGGAGGGAGAATCGCCTTGTGTTTACAAGAGAAAATTCCGGACAAGATTAAAGGATTGTATCTGATTGCTCCCGACGGCGTACATGTCACTTATGCATATCGAGCATTTACGAATGTACCGGATTATTTCAAAAGAGCGTTTTTTAAATTACTCGCCGCCAAACCGGTCCGTCGTCGTGTAGGCTGGATGTATCGCAAAGGATGGATCGGCCATCATAATTATCGCTTCGTCAAAACCCAATGCAACACCCGAAGAAAACGTCGTCGCTTGCTTTTGTATTGGATGTCTTTGGATCGGCTTTCGCCGGAATGGGAGGAGGCCAAATACATGTTGTCCGAACAAGGAGGATTCGTCAAACTATTCATGGCGATTCAAGATGAGGTGGTTACCAAATCCACCGCAAGGATATTGACAGAAGGGATCGACCGAGCCGAAGTGGTATTTATCAACTCCAATCACACTCGGTTAAAGAAAATATTTTTTGAGCGATTAGGGGAATATTTATGATGAGAAAG
>JAHDCE010000050.1:0-1353 GCA_020630045.1 Saprospiraceae bacterium
CACTCAAAGACACTTGGGCGAAACTTCAAAAAAAGTAGAAATGGGCGATAAACCCGATTTTGGGGAAGATGTCCCTTGTTTCCTTGAATTTATTTGCTCGGATTGCGGTTTCTCCCGTCCGGAAGGAGTATATTTGCGAGTCTAAAATTGAATTAAATATGAAGTTCAGTGTATCATCCAATGACTTGCTTAAAAAATTGCAAGTAGCGAGCGGTGCGATAGGTTCCAATCCTGTACTACCTATCCTAGAAGATTTTTTGTTTTCCGTTAAGGGAAATGTACTGACGATCTCTGCTACGGATTTGGAGACATCCATCATAACCAATATGGATGTCAGGTCTGATAAGGACGGAGTAGTCGCCGTTCCTGCCAAAATTTTATTGGACACATTGAAAGCTTTGCCCCAACAACCCGTCACTTTCAATATCGACGACGATACCTATGGTATCGAAATCACTTCCTCCTATGGAAAATATAGATTGGCCGGTGAAAACGGGGCGGACTTTCCCCGTATCCCTGAACCGGATGAAGTGGATACCATCACTATGCCGGCGGTAAGCCTAGGGCAAGGTATTTCAAAAACCTTGTTCGCGACAAGCAATGATGAACTCCGACCCGCAATGACCGGCGTTTATTTCCAAGTAGATTTCAATAAAATCATTTTCGTCGCTACCGATGCGCATAAATTGGTCAAATACGAATTTAACGCGGAGGTGAAAAGTGAGGTGATGAGTAATTTCATCGTACCTAAAAAGGCATTGAATCTCCTTAAGGGAGCTTTGCCGGCCACTGAGGATGTAACAATGCAATTCAATAAAGCGAATGCATTTTTCACGTTCGGCGATACTATCATGGTTTGCCGATTGGTGGATGCCAGATATCCGGATTACAATGCGGTTATTCCCACGGAAAATCCAAACAACTTGATCGTCAATCGTTCGGACTTTCGTAACTCCTTGAATCGTATCGCAATTTATGCGAATAAAACGACCAATCAAGTCGTTTTGAACATTCAAGAAGGAAGTTTGACCATCTCCGCCCAAGACTTGGACTTCTCCAATGAGGCTACGGAACAGATGACTTGTTCTTACCAAGGAGATCCTTTGACAATCGGATTCAACGCCAAATTCTTGATCGAAATGCTAGGAGTGATTGAAGGGGACGAAATCCGAATGGAATTGTCCACACCCACCAGAGCCGGTATCTTAGTTCCTGATGAATCAGTCGAAGGAGAAGATATTTTGATGCTCGTTATGCCGGTCATGTTGAGTAACTGATAATATTGTTTTGGGGCTTATACCCCGAATTGCTATATTTGAAACGGGCTTCCGAATATTCGGAAGCCCGTTTTAT
>JAHDCE010000050.1:1453-12913 GCA_020630045.1 Saprospiraceae bacterium
CGTGGTTTTATGCTCGATGTCTATGAGCTAGACGGAGAAATAGTGGTTTATCATACATTCGATTTTCTAGGAAATTCGCCCTTGGCGAGCATCTTAGGAGACATGAAATCTTTTTTGGATGAAAACCCGGGAGAAATCTTGTCGATTATCTTTGAAAGTAATGTTTCGGCTGCAGCCATTGGTGCCGAACTAGTAGCGGCCGGACTAATGCCACAGGTGCATGTCCAAGATTTGTCAGCCCCTTGGCCAACCCTACAAACTATGATTGATGACGATAAGCGTTTGGTCGTTTTTTCTGAATCTGATAATGCAACGGCAGCTGAACCATGGCAGCATTATGCCTGGGATTATGTTTTTGATACTCCATACTCATTCAATGCTCCTGAAGACTTTAGTTGTGACGTAAATCGGGGTAGTGTTTCCAATGGACTTTATTTGGTCAATCACTGGATTACTACAGGATTAGGAGTAGGGGATTCAGTACAAGCAGCTATTGTCAATGCTTATCCTTTCTTACTAGGACGGCTCGAACAATGCCAAAGCGAAACCGGACGATTTCCGAATTTTATCGGAATCGATTTCTATCATATCGGTGATGCTGTCGCAGTTGCTGAAACGATGAATGGTATTTCCACATCTACTTCAAACATATTCGGAAACCAAAAGAAACCAACGCTTTTTCCCAATCCTGTAATCAATCAGTTTACCTTGACTTCCGAATTTTCTTTCCAAGGCATCATACTGGATGTTTTCGGCCGACAAGTGATGACTTTTCAAATGGAGGCCGGGGACAAAGTTATTTACTTACAGGAATTACCTTCCGGAACCTATTTCCTTACCGGAAATAGAACGGCGAATAATGCGTTTTTCCTCCGGTTTTCCGTGAAATGATGCTAAAAAAATGACAGTCGACTAAAAATAAGTCGCTCGGCTTTTACAAAATTGGTAATTCCCGGAAATCAGTGTATTTTCACGGGTATTTTATCCTTACCTATATAGAAAACCATTGTAAACAATTGTATAATCCTTCAAAGGAAGGAATAGGTTGCACCTGATTCGACGCCCGGTCTTTCAGATTGTACACCTGATTCAAGTATAAAACATACAAAACATATTCAAAATGAGTGAAACCTACTTTGAAAACTTCCGACCATGGTTGTCGGTAGGGGTGTTGTCTCTTTTATTCTTATTCTGTTTGTCAACAGATGTAACTGGACAAACTTTTAATAGTACCGATCCTCCAATAGGAATACCCGATAACAGTTGTCCCGCTTCTGGTACAGGGGGAACCATGTCAATTAATGTCTCTGGACTTCCTACTTCCACTTCAGGCACTTTTGGAGTAGCCTATGTTTGTTTGGATATCACCCACCCATATGATGGTGACCTTGAAATCTTTCTACAAGCTCCTGATGGAACTTTGGTCGAATTGAGTACTGACAATGGAGCTGGCGGAGCCAACTATACCGGAACTTGTTTCTACATGACTGCAGGTACGAGTATTACGGCCGGTACCGCACCATTTTCGGGCAATTACATACCCGAAGGTGATTTGAATGATTTTAATGCAGGCTTGGATCCCAATGGAACTTGGACATTGCTGGTATGTGATGATGCCGGCACTGACGTAGGTATACTCAATTCTTGGGAAATAACATTTAGTAATATCCCCGTCAATCCTCCTGCATCTTCCGCCGACTGTATTGGTGCGATTCCCATTTGTGATAATGTTGTAAATGAACCCTCTCTTACTAATGGCGAAGGAGCATTTCCCAACGAATATGATGCTTCAGATCCGAATATGTGTTTGGATTCAGAGTCACAATCCACTTGGTATATATTTACTGCAAATTCAACCGGTGACTTCGGATTCGAACTACAGCCCGTCAACCCGATTGATGATTTTGATTGGGCATTATTCGATTTTACAGGCCGCTCGTGTGAAGATTTATTCGCCAATAGTCCGAGTTGGCTGGTGAGTTGTAACGCAGCAGGTGGAACTGCCCTTGACCCTAATGCCTGCTCTGGTACTACAGGGGCAAATGTCCCCGCAGGTGGATATACTACACAAGGAGGGGGATGCGATGTATGTCCGCCAAATGCAACGGAAGGTTGTTCACCACTCAATGCATTAATTCCCGTAGTAGCCGGAAATACATACCTGCTTTATATTTCTAACTGGTCAGGAAGTGGAGACGGCTATACACTTGATTTCACACCTTCATCAGTAGGTATATTCGACGATGTAGATCCGACTTTGGATTTGGTGCTTCAACCAATCTCTTGTGGAGCGACAACAATTACTTTTGAATTTTCTGAAAATGTACTTTGTTCCACAGTAGAACCTACGGATTTCACTTTGATTGGACCTGACGGAACAAACCATGTCATCAGTGATGTGTCAAGTGCAAGTTGCTCTTTGAGCGATTTTGGATTGACTTACACAGCTACATTTACTCCCCCATTGACAATCAATGGAACTTATTCGCTCAATTTGATTGATGAAGTAACGGATAATTGTGGAAATATCGCTCCTACTAATACACTCAATTTTGATGTAACCAACCTTACGGACGCCAACTTCTCATACGATAGCAATACTTATTGTCAAACTGCAACAGATCCTACTCCGACAGTTAGTCTAGGAGGAGGCACATTCACTGCCGATCCGGCAGGAATTGTAATTAATGCAGCCGATGGAACAATTGATTTAGATGCTAGTACTCCGGGTACATATACAATTACACACACCGTTACTGATGCAGGTTGTGAAGGAACTGCTATGCAAATGGTAACGATTGTAGCAAGCATTTCTCCTATGATAACAGGAGTATTAGAAGCTTGTACAGGAGGCACGACCATCTTGGACGCCGGAGCGGGTTACACGGATTATGAATGGAGTACAACAGAAACGAGCCAAACAATTAGTGTAGGCCCCGGAACATACTCGGTAACTGTAACGGATGCTTCAGGCTGTACAGGTACTGACCAAGTAATTGTTACGCCTGTAGGTTCTTTGTCCCCTGATATAACCGGAACACTAGAGGCTTGTACAGGAGGCACGACCACCTTGGATGCCGGAGCGGGTTACACGGATTATGAATGGAGTACAACGGAGACAAGCCAAACAATTGATGTAGTCCCCGGAACATACTCGGTAACTGTAACTGATGCTTCAGGCTGTACAGGTACTGATCAAGTAATAGTAACACCGCTTCCTGATTTGATGCCGAATATTTCCGGTTCGAATACATTCTGTACTGGAGGAAGTTCTACGCTTGACGCCGGAGCCGGTTACACGGATTATGAATGGAGTACAACAGAGACCTCTCAGACGATTACAGTTTCTGCTTCTGGTGCGTATTCAGTCACGGTGACTGATGCCAACGGGTGTACTGGATCGGCTTCTATAACTGTTACGGAAGCTACCGAATTAAACCCTGATATTATTGGGAATACGGGAGTGTGTTCATCTTCTTTAACCACTTTGGATGCCGGAGCGGGTTACACGGATTATGAATGGAGTACGACCGAAACAAGCCAAACAATTGACGTGGGCCCTGGCACTTACTCGGTAACGGTCACCGACGCTACTGGTTGTACTGGTACCGATGATGTGATAGTGACGACACTTCCTGATTTAATGCCTACAATCACAGGGTCTAATACTTTCTGTACAGGAGGAAATACAACTTTGGATGCTGGAGCCGGATATACGGACTATGAATGGAGTACGACAGAGACCTCTCAAACAATCATGGTTTCGACTTCGGATACTTATATCGTTACCGTTACTGATGCTAATGGTTGTACTGGGTCGGCTTCTATAGTGGTAACTGAGGCATCGGAGTTAATGCCAAGTATTACCGGAACATTAGAGGCATGTGCTGCTGGTACGACTACCCTAGACGCCGGGGCGGGATATACGACCTATGAATGGAGCAATATGGAAAATGGCCAAATGGTCGATGTTGGCCCTGGAACATATATTGTAACGGTTACCGACGCAACTGGCTGTACTGGTACCGACCAAGTAGAAGTCATGACTTTGCCAGACTTGATGCCAAGCATTACCGGAACATTAGAGGCATGTGCTGCTGGTACGACTACCCTAGACGCCGGAGCCGGATACGCTACCTATGAATGGAGCAATATGGAAAGTGGCCAAATGGTCGATGTTGGTCCCGGAACATATACGGTAACGGTCACCGATGCCGCCGGATGTACCGGTACCGACCAAGTAGAAGTCATGACTTTGCCGGACTTGATGCCAAGTATTACCGGAACATTAGAGGCATGTGCCGCCGGAACAACTACCCTAGACGCGGGAACCGGATATGCTACCTATGAATGGAGCAATATGGAAAGTGGTCAAATGGTCGATGTTGGCCCCGGAACATATACGGTAACGGTCACTGATGCAGCTGGCTGTACCGGTACCGACCAAGTAGAAGTCATGACTTTGCCTGATTTGATGCCTGATATTTCCGGAACCACTGAGGTTTGTGAAAATAAAGAAACAACTTTAGATGCTGGTACCTGGGCTTCATACGAATGGAGTAATATGGAAACCGGACAAATGATAAACGTAGGAGTTGGTATTTATACAGTAACCGTAACGGATGCTGCCGGTTGTACCGGTACTGATCAAGTAGAAGTAACTCAGTTACCTACTCCTACGCCAATGATTTTAGGGAGTGGATTGTATTGTGGCGGCGGAGGAATGACCACCTTGGATGCTGGAGCCGGATACACGGATTATGAATGGAGTACAACCGAGACGACCCAGACCATTGATGTGGGCACTGCAGGCGTATATACCGTTACAGTAACGGATGGTAATGGTTGTACTGCTTCGACTTCAATACCTGTTGTAGAGGTGAACCTTTCACCGGATATCCTAGGAGACTTGGAAGTTTGTTCAGGAGGAGCTACCACAATGCTTGATGCCGGAACTTATGCCTCTTATATGTGGAGCAACATGGAAACCACACAAACTATTGATGTCCCTGCCGGAATTTATTCTGTAACGGTTACTGATGATAATGGTTGTACCGGTACTGATCAAGTAGAAGTAACGAACTTCCCCGATCCAATGCCTAGCATCACCGGAGGGACTGAGTATTGTCCTGACGGCGGAACCACAACCCTAGATGCCGGAACTTGGACTTCATACGAATGGAGTACGACCGAAACCACTCAAACCATTGATGTCGGGGTATCCGGGACTTATATAGTTACCGTAACTGATGGCAACGGTTGTACCGGAACAACTTCTGTTGAAGTCATGGAAGGTACTGCACCGACACCGACGATTGCAGGGACTTTGGCAGCCTGTTCAAACGGAACAACGTCCTTAGACGCCGGTTCGGGTTATACCAATTATGTATGGAGTAATACGGAAACAACCCAAACAGTAGAAGTCGGCCCCGGAACATATACAGTTACCGTAACTGACGATGCTGGTTGTACCGGATCGAATACGGTTACGGTAAATGATTTGGGCGCACCGACACCGACAATCATCGGTGAAGTCACTTTCTGTGATGGTGGAAGCACGACATTAAATGCAGGTACATGGACATCTTACGAATGGAGTACCACAGAAACCACACAGACCATTGAAGTATCTGCTTCCGGTACCTATGCGGTAACCGTAACAGATGCATTAGGATGTACAGGTGCCACCAACATTACAGTTACCGAAGAAGCTCCTTTAAATCCGGCTATCTCCGGAACTTTGGAAGCTTGTGCAGGGGGTACGACTACCTTGGATGCCGGTACATGGACTTCATACGAATGGAGTACGACTGAGACTACTCAGACCATAGAAGCTGGCCCGGGCACATATACAGTAACGGTAACAGATGCAGATGGATGTACGGGTACCGATCAGGTCGAAGTGTTAACCATAGCTGATTTGACGCCAAGTATTTCCGGTACCCTAGAAGCATGTTCAGATGGAGTAACCACTCTAGACGCCGGTACATGGGCTTCATATGAATGGAGTACGACCGAGACTACTCAAACAATAGAAGCTGGCCCTGGTATTTATTCAGTAACAGTAACCGATGGTGCAGGTTGTACCGGTACCGACCAAGTAGAAGTATTGACCTTAGCCGGCCCGAATCCGATAATTACGGGAGATGCGGAAGTATGTGATGGCGAAGTGACGATTTTAGATGCCGGAGATGGTTATTCAGACTACACTTGGTCAACTGGTGATAGTGGACAATTTATCGAAGTGGGACCGGGTACATATTCTGTAACAGTAACTGATGCGAATGGATGTACAGGAGATGATGTTTGGGTCGTCGGGGCAATTGCCGATCCGGGTATTTTCCTTTCGGCTGATCCGGGAGTAGAGGTTACCTTCGGTACACAAGTAACTTTGACTGCTAATAATGTACCAGACGGATCAACCATCGTTTGGACTGCTGACAATGGAGACAATCCGACAGGAGGAACAAGTGTAACGGTGACACCGACACAATCAACTACATATATGGTTGAGGTCACGACACCGGACGGATGTGTTTATACAGCCACATTCTCCATCGTCGTCAATACGGTAGAGTTCGAAATACCAAACGCATTCAGCCCGGATGGAGATGATTTGAACGAATCCTTCGGCATCGTATTCGATCCCGGACAATTGGAAGTCATCGAAATGAAAGTATTCGATCGTTGGGGCGAACTGGTTCATGACAATGTCACCAACTGGGATGGACGCCACAACGGACAAGAAATGCCACAAGATATTTATGTTTACTTCATCAGATTCGTACTACCTGACGGAACCGAAGAGTTTAGAAAAGGTGATGTCGCTTTATTGCGATAATGATTTTCTATAAATATTTTCTTCCAAGCGGAACCCATTCGGGTTCCGCTTGGTGTTTATAATGAACTTGTTTTAAAGATGATTAATGAAACAACAATTAGAAACCGCCATATTATCAGGGGCTACTAAAGAAATAAAGGAACTACTTAAATCCGGTAACTCCTTATCTGAAGAAGAACTCGATGGTATACTCAATTTGGCAAGAAGCAATGGTGTAAAATTAATAGAGACCCTAATCATCAACCGGATTCCACAAGCCATCGACCACTACTCGCAATTAGAAAAAGAAGAGTTGATAGTTGGATTAATTTCTGAATTGAGTGAAAAAATATATGCATCCGAATGGAATGACGACATTGAATTTGAATTGTGGGATTGGTCGCATTCAAAAGATATGATACCCGAGGGCATTCGCCACAGGGTAGAGGTAGAATATTTGATGGAGTTAAAAAAAATATCGACTACTCTGAACTTATGGACCATTTGGCAAAATGGAAATCATCCCGAAGCTATTACCTTGATGTATATGAGTCAAATGAAAAATAAAAAGCAATGAACTCAAACCAATATAAAGCCCTGCTGCAATATTCCAAAAGTCTCGATTTGGAAGAACTGAAAAAACATTTTCCCGGAAGGGAATATATGAATAAGGAGCAAGTGATTCCTTTTCTAAAAACCGCTCTTGAATCCACAGTTTCGGAAGACCATATTGCCGCACTATCACTCTATTGGCTGTATCCGGATAAATATGAATTAAAACCATTTTTTAATCAGTTATTATTAGCTGAAGGACATCAGGGACATCAAGCATTAGCAGGCCATTTGCAAAGAGAATTGAAGTACCCGGAATCCGTTTACGCTTTACGCGAAATACTTCTATCAGGATTTGATTTTCTTCAATACACCTGCTCAGAAGATGCGGTGATTGCCAAGTGGGTGAGTCACGCTCTTAATGCAATAGGAACTCCGGAAGCGATAGCCGTCTTAAAAGAATTTTCCCTATCCGAAAATATTCAAATAAAAGACGAAATGAGATATCGCCTAATTCGAGGAAAACACCTGTCTAATATTGATTTTCCATCAATGGACATGGAGCTAGGAAGGTATGCTGACATTCAAGGAGAATTACCCCTTAACGGTCGTTACTTCATCGGGCATGAATCAAGTGGTAATATTACCTTTTATGCCGCTTTTAATAAGCATATCGTAAGTCATGCGGTCAGGCATCAAAAATTCGGAGGAAGCTTTAAAATGGAACGCATGACATGGATCAAACCCGGATTTCTATGGATGATGTATCGGTCTGGGTGGGCAACCAAGAAAAACCAAGAACGTATCTTAGCGATTTCTATTCCTAGGGAACATGTGAAAACAATTTTAGAACAAGCGGTTTTGTCTACATATGTCCCTGAAAATCATACAAGCCAAGAGGAATGGAAAACTGTCTTGAAAAAATCTGATGTTAGGATTCAATGGGATCCCGATCATGACAAAGACGGCGTGAAACAAGCACGAAAAGCCATTCAAATCGGACTGCGGGGAGAAGTGCTCAAACAATACAATAATGAGTATATTGTTGAAATAAAAGACATCACCGAATTCGTAGAAGCACAACGGATTCACAAGATGATTTACAATTCACCCCACTTCTTGATTCCTAGGGAAAAAATCATAACTTTCGGAGAAAATTTCCGTATAACAGGACAGTAGGAAGATAATGGAAATGACCATTTTGACTATAACATAAATCAACCGATATGGCAGCTATTAATTTGTCAAAAACACATCTATTTCTTATCCTGTTAATTGGTCTTGTAGCCAGTTTGTTTTTTATAGGAAATTCCACCTTTTTTCAAGCGAATCCAGGGCGATTTTCTACAGCGATTTTACTCGACTTTTTAATCACCGTTCCAATACTATATTATTTAATAATACGGAAAACGGAAATTCCAAAATTTACCGTCATTTCTGTTTTCGTATTGTGTTTGATATTGTGTGGTTTTGCCCTGCCCACAGACCATCAAGCCAATTATCAAACCATCCGAGAATTACTCATTCCCATCATTGAAGTCGGCGTAGTCGGTTTCTTGATTTTCAAAGCCCGGGCCATTGCGAAATCCATGAAAAAACAGCCGCGAGTTCAAGGCGATTTTTTCGACCACGTTTCACAGGCATGCGCACAAGTATTTCCCGGAAGGGTAGGAGCATTATTAGCGACAGAAATCGGAGTTATTTACTACGCTTTTTTTGCCAATAAAAAGCCCGCTACAATCCCCCATGAATATTCCTACTACAAAAAAAGCGGCATCCAGTCCACCATCGGAGTCTTAATTTTTCTCATCATCATAGAAACCTTCGTCGCACATTTGCTACTAGAACGATGGAACGTCACCGTAGCTTGGGTGCTTACCGGCCTAGGAGGATACACCATATTACAAATGGTCGCATTCTTACGTTCGATGAACAAACGCAAAACCTACATCGACACCGAAAGAGAATTGTTGGTATTGAATTACGGATGTTTCGCGAAAGCGGAAATTCCATTAGCCGATATCCAAGAAATAGAACTGACCAGAAAATCTCTTCCGGAAGATGGCGGAATCATTCCGCTGTCTCCCTTGGATATGTTGGATTCCCATAACCTGATTCTTCACTTGAATCAAATACATACCGTCCACCGCCTTTACGGAATAAAAAAGGAAGGAAACGGAATCGCCATCTATATAGATGAACGGGATATTTTCCGGAAGGAAATCGAAGAATGGAAGAATGGGGAAGGAGAGTTATAGGCTCCTCACATACTCCACAAACCCGGAAGCATCCATCTTTGGCAAACTACCCACGAAACGGCCGTTACGGTCAATCATAAAATGCTTGGGCAAACTAATGATGCCAAAGTCGCGACGCAAATCTTGCTCGGAATTGCCTCCCCAGATATGCGTGCCACGGACTTCTTTAGGAACACGATGGGACTTCCAATCCGATTGCCGTTTGTCCAAGGAGATGAATAAAAATACAACGTCATCATCCTTCGACAATTCCTCTAGATTACCTTTCGCCGCGTCCATCTCCGAAATACAATTGCGGCACCATTTCGCCCAAAAAGCAACATGGACGAGTTTGCCTCGATATTGGGATAAAGAAACGAAGTTGCCATTAGCGTCCATCAATCTGAAATCAGGAGCTGCCGTTCCCTCTGTGAATCGGTTTGCGGTCGCATAATTTTTTTCCAAGGTCGTTTTTATCGCAGCAGTCGTACAAGTACCGAGAAAGTTTTGATATTCCGCCTCAACCATATGAATGAATTTGGGATGGAAATAATAATTCAATAACCGTCCCATCGCATACTCCTTGACCGCACCCGACAATTCACCCATTCCCGTAAGGGCCGAATGAAAATCCCCAAAATCGGTTTTGTAGTCCAACTCACGACCACTTTGTTGTTGTGCTCGTTTTTTGCCCAATCCATCCAAGAAACCCAAATAAAAATGATTGTCGACGGCATCCGGATTATTGACATTTTCCGAAGTGAAATAAGTGCCGATCCATTTTTGATAATTTTCATTCGACAACTCATTCTCGTCAACGAACTCCACCATATAAGCCATGTTTTGATAAAGGCTGCGCAATGTCATGAAACGATAAAAAGCATCGGACAGGTTTTTAGTGGATTTGGCTCGTTCTAAGGCCTTGATTTCTTCTTGGTGAAACGCTACGAAACTCGCGAAACGACCATCCGCATTGCGACTTTCCAAAGCTTGATAAACTTGTGGGTCGATGGCCAAACTCGGTTGGATAAAAACGCCGTCCTTGTATGTGGGGAACCCGAAATCACGGATGAATTTCTGGAGTGCCAAATTGTTTTCTTTGTTTTCTTTTTCAAAAAACATCATCGAACTAAAAGGGTCGTTGCCATCGAAAAATACACCCAAGTTTTTTCCCTCTTCCAAATAAAGCGTAATGCGATGCCCATTCACCAACAAATGAGCGACAGTGCTACCTTTGATGGCCATCGGAGCGTCAAACTCACCGGCCCTATTCACTGTGATTTGTGCTGTCCGATATTTTCCGACCACCGGATCGGAGATGTATTCCATAAATATTTTTTGCCCGTTCAGGCCCATAGTTTTTCCAAGGATATGAGTAATGCCATCCGATGCGCGGACATGAGTTAAGCAAAGGATGAGGCCAAGGAGAAAAATCGTATGTTTCATTTATGTTTCAATGATTGGATGAACAAGTCAGATGATACACTTAAGACCGCAGAAGCAGCACGAAGGTTGTTCCAAGGGTTTAATTTTTAAAGTACCTTATTATGAAAGCGATTTTCCCGTTATTAATTGTGTCAATCACGCTGTTTTTTTGCGCTTGCCTGGGAAAAAAGAAAGTACCCGATTCCTTCTACCAAGGAATGGTCAGCGAATTGGGAGATTTGGATAGATTGCCATGTATGAAAAAATGTGCAACCATCACGGATAATGTCGAGCGGCAGAGATGTTCTGATGAGCGAGTCAATGACTTTATTTTTGGTCGATTGGAATATCCCGCAGAAGCGGTCAAAAAAAATGTGGAAGGCATCGTCATCCTAAGTTTTATCGTCGAGACGGATGGAAATACGA
>JAHDCE010000691.1 GCA_020630045.1 Saprospiraceae bacterium
CACAATCATTACCTCCCCATAGCGATCTACCGATGACATAACTCTTTGAAAAGTCCGACCAGTTGTCGAATGAAGCACTTGCGATTTTATCCGCAGCTTCGATATAAGCCCAAGTTTCTCCATTGGAAAGATGTCCCGCATCATGGCACATCCTAGCTACGAAAACCAAGCGGCCGATGTCCCAACCGGCAGGCCCAAGTTGCTTGAGTTGCTCGTCGGATTCGAACACTTTATTTTCCATCAATTTTTGTTTGCTTTCTTGCAAATGGGACAAATAAGAGAACGCCCTTCCGGCGTCATCCGGATTTACGAAAGCCTGACGAATGATATCCTGTTGGTCTTTGGAGTGGACCCTATATGCTTTGAATACCACAGGAAAGTACTGTCGATAACCGCCATCGCGTAAATAATCCAAAGTGGAACGAGCAGACTTTTCGTCATAAATCCCCCACCATTCGGACAGCAAGGAAGAGGCCTTCGACTTGCCCATACCTGTCGGTATAGAATTGATATAAGCCGTTTGTTGTTCGCTATAAATTGCACCGAGTGAAATTTTCCTGTATTTCTCAGGAGTGGGATTCGCCTTTTTATTGAGATGGATACTTGAAAACACTTTACGCATCTTACTCAAAAAGGGAATAATTTTAAAAAACAGGTAATAAGTACCGGCGATACCGCCGACAATCATAAGGACATGGATATCTTTCATAATTCAATAACAGGTGATTCAAAAAAAGGGTGGACGTTTACTTAAATGATGTGTCCACCCAAGGGCTTTGCTTATGAGAGAGTAGGGTTTGATTCTGTTCGATTCGGTCTTCTGTCATCGCTTGGTCGCCTGACCACATTCCGAATCCGATGAGATACCCGAATGACATTTCTTTCCACGAATCATATTTTTCATACATGACGGATGCGAGTGACATGATTTTTTCCAATGCTTCCGCTCGACTAAAATAACCTACATCAAAACCGAAACGACACAGGTTAATGGCACGTTCATAATCCCAGGCGGTTAGGTCGGGCGTTGTATTTTCGGTAAAACATCCTGCATGCAGTAATAAAGAATATGTTTCTAATAAATTGCGGGCGAACTCCATCAAACGGGATTCTTCGATATCATCGTATCCTAAAGATTCCAGTTCTAAGTCACTGATTCCCGAACGCCATTCGGCCTTGGGCAATGAGGTCAATTTACCCCATATCAAATTGAAATAGACACGATGTCCTGAAACGGCGAGCCATTCGATCGTATCTACCAATTCTTCTTTGGAAGAAATGCCCCAAGCGCCCTCCAATCCGCCGGCGATATCGTCAACCGGCATAAATGTGCTTAGCGTATTTACATACATTGAATTGTTATATGAGATATTCGCACCACAAAGCACGGCTTTTTGTTCCTCGGCATTGAGTTCCGAATCCGGTTTGACTTCAGGACTATCATCAAACATATTGAGCATGTCTCCTTCCATTCCTCCTTCGCCCATATTCATCATATTTTGAAGTAGCGGATTGGAGTTCAGCGCTTGATTTACGGCATCTTCCATTTTTGACTGGAAATTATTCTGCATTTCCATATTATTATTCATGAACTTCAGCATTTGGTTCGGGTCGATACCCATCGACTTCCATTGCTTTTTCATTTGTTCGAGCATTTCAGGTGTGTACATGTTTCAGTTTTTTATTTCAATACGAATTATTCCCATTCTCCGGACGGAACCTCTTTGATGATAGCTGTCAGTTCTTTTGCATCGATCATTAATCGGTTTCCGATCTCCCCCAATTGTTCCAATACTTTGGCATCATTTCCGTATGCGCAAAACATACTCGCTTCCGGGTCGAACCCGAATCGACCGATCCAATCAGGATGATTTTTGTTGACATAATATTTCAATACGGACGCCCAATCATATCCTCCCCCTTCATGTCCGGCATCATTGAATACTTTATCCGCAGGGTGAAAATCCGTTAACAGCAAGGAATAATTATTTCCTATTTCATGTAGTTTGAAATATGTTTTTCCCATTTTATATTATTTTAAA
>JAHDCE010000051.1 GCA_020630045.1 Saprospiraceae bacterium
CGCATCCTCGCCATGATAGCTATGGCTATCAGACTCCGGGTGCTCATTGATTCATAACAAAATCTTGTTCTCAAATCTTTAACTTACTTACTTTACAATGTTCTATTGTGTGTACCCATTACAAATCAGAGATTTAAAACTCCATAACCTTAATAAGAATGAAAAAACATACAAGGATTCATCGATGAATGAAAAAACTTGTATTACACCCAAACGGTATGTTGTATATAATGAGTAGGGAGGCCAATAGTTAAAGCACCTCAAATACTCTGCCATTACCACTAACTTTTAATCAATTATGGATTTATTTTAATCCTATAATACAAAACGGGATGTCACACACTAGGAGGGGAAAGTATCATCATCCTTTAAGATACGGAAATCATCCCGATCTTTCAAAAATGGCAACTTCGTTCTAATGTCCGATACTTCTTGGATTGAAATCGTGGTGCGAATGATTTTTTCTTCATGGGCAACTGTCGCTTTGACATTACCAAGGGGATCGATCCAAGCAGAATCACCCGAATAAACAAGGCCATTTCCATCTTTACCCACCACATTCACTCCTAGAACATGGCATTGGTTTTCTATTGCCCGAGCGATGAGCAATTGTTTCCAGTGGTAACTCCGTTTTTCAGGCCAGTTCGCGGTATAAATCAGCAAATCATATTCTTCTTGATTTCTGCTCCAAACGGGAAAACGGAGATCATAACAAACCAATGGGCAAATTTTCCAACCGTGCCATTCAAAAACGAGTTTTTCTGTTCCGGCAGTATATGTCAAGTGTTCCTTTGCGAGTGTGAAGGTATGCCGTTTGTCATATTGCAAATGATTTCCTTCGGGAAACATCCAAATCAGGCGGTTGTAGAAACGACCTTCTTCTTGAATCATCAGGGTGCCCATTATTACGGCGTCCAGCGTTCGAGCCTTCTGTTTCATCCAATCCACCGAAGGACCGTCCATTGTTTCCGCAAAGGCGGAAGCATTCATTGAAAACCCGGTTGAAAACATTTCCGGAAGGATAATCAAATCGGTATCGGAAGAGAGTCTGTCCAACTTATTATCGAACATGGTCAAGTTTGCAGTTGGCGACTCCCATTCCAAAGTGGATTGTACCAAGGCGACGTTGAGCTTGTTTTTCATAATCAATTGTTTCCAAGTTCGAAAGTAATAAATGAACTGGTTTAAAGATAAAGAACCAGGTCTAAAACATCATCTCCAAAATTATTACACTTCACTTTTTATTTATCGACTGACCAAACAGGTTGATTATCTATTGACAATTATTTCCTTGTAGGAACTGTTTGAATTCAAACACATTTATTTGCTAGCGTTTTTTTTTCGCCCATCGCTTCATAATATTCACTAATTTTGAACGGAAAACATACATCTACATGAAGTCTTTACTACGATTTTTCCGTCATACCAGAGTCTGGTTTTTCAGTCTGATACTTCCGGCTCTACTGGGCTTCGCCCTCCTCTACTTCTCTGGAAAGTCGGTGGACAAAAGGCTTAACCCCGGCCCTACGAAAGTTAAATTCGCCTTGATTGAAATGGACAGCGTCAAAGTGTTCGGACCTAAATTGGAGTATCGAAAAGATTTGGAAAGGATAGACGTCCCGCAATCCAAATTCCAAGAAAACCTAAAGGAAGGAACCATTGATTTCGCACTTGTAATCCCCAGCGGATTTACATCCAATATAGATAGCATCCGTACAGAAGAGGTCACACTATATCACATCGGCAAATCCGGATATTCCGCATCTAAAGCGGCTGTCCGATCCCTGATACAAGAATACGAGGACGAATTGGTAGCGGACAGATTGGACAGTTTGGGACTCTGGCAATCTTATATCAATCCGATTTCGATTCGGGAACAGGACTTGACCCAGCTTCCGGAAAAAATAGAATCCGGAATCGCCACTTACTCTCCCCTGCTCTTAGCGCTTATCGCTTTCTTGGGAATTATCGCTCCTAGTATACTCGGGTTTTCCGAGCATAAGAAAAAAGAAAAATATGAAGATATTCCATCATGGGACAAGGCTATCGGAATGTCCATCATCGGGGGTTTGTCTGTATTTTTATTTTTGGCTTTCGCCAAAATAGCCGTTTCGATGGTAACGAAAATGCCCCCGTTCATGGTCGGAATCATTGGCAACTATTTTAGTTGGGGAAACATCATACTACTCTCCTTGTTACAAATGGTTTGGTTGGTGATGTGGTCGGCCTTATCGGGCAGTTTGTCCCGACGTGCGGAAAAACCGTTCGCCGCCTTCAGCGTTCATGGATTTTTGTTCATCATATACTTCATATTGTTGGGAATAGCTGCCGGAATCGTAGGCCAAATCAGCGAACCCGGCCGCATCGCATTTACATTTGTCCCGGGTTTCAATGATGTATTGGGCTGTGGAAACATTATCAGAGAAACCCAATGGGATATGTTGGGATTCACATTGCTCGGCATGACTGTCTGGGGTGTCCTAGGCATTTTGTCCATGAGATTCATTAAAAAATAATCCTCTTTCATTTTTCCCGGAAGGGAAAACGACAAGCATTCGAGAACGAATGAAACAAAAATTCCTAGGCAATTTCCTATTTCTCCTTTTCGTCAACGTACTGATTAAGCCGTTGTATGTCTTGGGTGTGGAATTGCGGGTACAAAACGTGGTCGGCAGTGCCGACTACGGGGATTATTTCGCCCTTTTCAATTTCTCTTTTATCTATTATGTCCTGCTTGATTTGGGCTTGACCCAATACAATACCCGCGTCATCGCACAGGATACCGGATTGCTTGGAAAATTGCTGCCCAACTTCCTAGTCGCCAAAACAGCGATGGGTTTTATTTACCTAACCGTCATGTTCGCTTCCGCTTATTCATTGGGATATGCGGACTATCAATTGGAATGGTTATTTTCCTTAGGGCTCGCTTTCTTTTTCATCTCCATGAGTTTTTATTTCCGATCCAATATAGCCGCCCTCCACTTTTTCAAACTGGATGCGTTGTTATCCATTTTAGACCGGGGACTACTTATCATATTACTTGGTATTTGGTTGTATTTTGACACCTCACTTCCCGAGTTCACCATTTCTCATTTCATATACGCCCAAGTTGTGGCCTACGGGATTTCCGCCGCTATCAGTTTTGCTGCCGTTTTAAAATATGGCAATTTCAAAAACCCGAATATCAAGTGGTCTTTGGTAAAGAATATCATCAAGGAGAGTTATCCTTATTCTTTGTTGATTTTATTGACCACCATTTATACCCGGACAGATGCCGTAATGCTAGAAAGAATACTACCCGAAACCGGAGCGACCGAATCGGGTTACTATGCGGCATCCTTCCGCTTATTGGACATGGCATCTATGGTCGGCCTGTTGATGGCGAGTCAACTAATGCCCATGTTTGCCCGGATGCTCAAAGAAAAAGACATCGGTGGAGTCCGGCAATTGGCCATGACCGGTTTCAGGCTTATCATGTTCTTCGCCCTTTCTTTATCGTTAGGAATTTATTTTTATCGGTATGAACTTGTGGAGTTACTTTACAATGCGGAAGAATATCCCATTGAATATGTCGGCGATATTTTAGGTTATCTCATTTTTTCATTCATCGCCATTTCGTCCAGTTATGTTTTCAATACATTGATGAATGCCAATGGAAGCCTCAGGGTATTGAACACCATCGCCATTATCGGTGTGTTTATCAATATCGTTTTGAACTTCGTATTGATTCCTCGGTATGGAGCGTTGGGAGCCGTACTAGCTACGCTCGTCACCCAGGGCGGTGCCGCGATAGGACACATTTATTTTTCCAATCGCATCATTTCTTTACAGTTACCCGGATCTTTGTTCCTTCGAATATTCGCTTTTGTTTTAATGACCGACATCTCATTTTATTTGATTTCGTCTTCCTCTTTGTTTTGGATGTATGGTGTAGTCGCTTGTGTGATTGCCGGAATTTTAGCCGCCTTGATTTCCGGTTTATTGAGCAAAGACTTGGTTCGGGAATTCCAAGCAGCAAAACATGGTAGTGAGTCTTGATTCGCTACTTGGTTTGGCAGATTTCACACAATACTTTAGCTTTGTGATATGGATAGTAAAAAACAGGAACAACTCCTTCGCCCCCACGCGGAAATCGCTTACCAACATGAATTGGAAGCCCTAAAAAAAGTGGACAACCGACACCGCCCTCCGGGTTGGCATTTGTCTCCTTGGGCAGTCGTCACTTATTTGCTAGGTGGCAAACTCGAAAACGGCATTGAAATAGAGCCTAAATACTTTGGTAATCGACGACTGATAGAAATCGCTGTCGCAACACTCGTCACCGACCGAGCCTTATTGTTAATCGGTATTCCGGGAACGGGAAAAACGTGGGTATCCGAGCATTTGGCGGCAGCCATATCCGGACAATCCACCCTATTGGTACAGGGAACGGCCGGCATGAGTGAAGAGGCGATGCGCTACGGCTGGAATTATGCCAAACTCCTTTCGGAAGGCCCTTCTGAAAACGCCTTGGTCGCTAGTCCGATCATGACGGCTATGCAACAAGGTAAAATTGCCCGTGTAGAAGAGCTGACCCGTATTCCGTCCGATGTACAGGACACCCTGATTACATTATTGTCTGAAAAGACATTGCCGGTTCCCGAATTGAATCAAGAGATACAGGCACATAGAGGGTTTAATGTTATCGCTACCGCGAACGATCGGGACAAAGGGGTAAATGACCTTTCTTCCGCTTTACGGCGAAGATTCAACACGGTGGTTTTACCACTGCCCAATTCGTTGGAAGAAGAGATGACTATTGTCAAAACCCGCGTTGACAAAATGGGTCGTGCCTTGGAGTTACCGGCTGATGCTCCTCCGATTAAAGAAATCAAGCGCTTGGTTACTATCTTCCGTGAACTCCGACAAGGAAAGACTGAAGACGGACGGACAAAAGTCAAGTCTCCTTCTGCTACTTTGAGTACTGCCGAGGCCATATCTGTTATCAACTCGGGGCAAGCGCTCGCGGCACATTTCGGTGACGGAATATTAAAAGCCCATGATTTGGCGGCGGGAATTACCGGTGCTATCATCAAAGATCCCGTTCAAGACAAATTGGTTTGGGAAGAATACTTGGAAACTGTGGTCAAGGAGCGAAAAGAATGGCGGGATTTGTACCGCTCTTGTAAGGAATTGTTGTAAGATTATTTGTTTAACAAATCCATTCTGGCCTTATATTTATACTTAGGAGATTTTTTGAACAGCTCCTTGTAAAGTTCCAGTGCTTCTGTACGATGGAGTTCACTTTCCGCCGTGTCCACACGGCTCATGGCGAACAATGCATCTGCCATCATTTCTTCATTTTCAGCATTCGCTAACAAGGAATTTAATTCGTTCATCGCCAAATCAGTATCTGCATATCGCAATTCTACTTTGGCACGCTGAACTGATGTTTTGAATATTAGTTCTTCATTCCCTATTTCATCAGCTAACCGATCGGACCATTCTGATGTTTTTAAAATTTCTTGGGGCGGGTGGCCGGCTTCCATCATTAGCTCTACCTTGCGGAACAAGGCCAAAATCAACAAGCGTTTGTTCTCCATCTCTTCACAAATCGTGATGGCTTCGTTGTAAACCTCACCGGCTTTTTCAAAAGATTTATTGTGCAAATGCACATCTCCGATAGAGCCTAGTGCACTAGCAATACCTTTTTGGTAATTGAGTTCCCTGGACAATTGAAGTTGTTCTTCCAAATACCCCAACGCTTCATCAAATAATCCGCGTTCGATATTCAGATCGCCTATTAATCCTAGAGTAATGGCGGTTCCTTGTTTGTCGCCGATGTCCCTCACCAGTTCCAAATCTCGCTTATACAGTGAAGCAGCCGTTTCGAATTCGCCTTCGCGAACTTTCAAATTCCCCATCACCCCAAGTGCGATTGCAGTCAGGAATTTATTGCCCAAAGACTCTGCTTCCCTTAATCCTTGTTGATAACAGGACAAAGCGTTTTCATAGTCGCCTTTTTCAAAATAAACGATTCCTAAATAGATACTGATATTGGCAATTCCCTGTTTGTTCCCCTCCTTGACACATTGTCTCAATTTGGGTTCCATGTGGTTGATGGCTTCTTCGTATTGACCTTGGTTCATGTGGGCCAGTCCTAAGTTAGAAACAATCGGAA
Organism: Saprospiraceae bacterium; assembly: GCA_020630045.1. GTDB lineage: Bacteria > Bacteroidota > Bacteroidia > Chitinophagales > Saprospiraceae > JAHDCE01. The sequence continues at coordinate 6,161 of JAHDCE010000051.1, forward strand.
AATCATTTTTCGTATTTCCGGTTGATTCACTAAGTGCCAAACTTTCTATGTAGTAATCTTTGGCTTTCTCGTACTGTCCTTGTCGGAAATAAACGTTTCCAAGATTGCCATATACTTTAAACTTTCCAATATCGTCTTCCACATCTTCAAAGAACATGGCGGCGATTTTCAGGTATTTCAAAGCCTCTTCATACTCTCCTTTCATGGTCAGGAGATTACCCAAGTCATTGTTCGCTCGTCCCAACAAAATACGGTCACTGCTCGATCCGGCGAGAGCCAAGGCATTTTGAAGGATTCGCTCGCATTCGGCCCAATCACCGATTTGCTCCAAGATATCCGCTTTCTTCAGCAGTGTCTTGATATAATCTGATTGCTCATTGATTCGATCCAAGCTTTCAGCCAATTGGTCATAGTATCGGATGGCTGCTTGGTTTTGGAAATTCCGCTTGTAATAATCCGCGGCTTTCTCCAAGTAAAAATTGGTTTTCTCTCTAAGCCCGGCGTGTTCGTAGTGGAATGCCAGTTCAGCGAAATGTTCGGATAAATTGCCCGTAAACAAATGCTCGATAGCCTCGGCAATTAATCGGTGCAATTCCCTGAGACGAGTACGTAACTGCATGTCATATACGGCTTCGCGCAACAGGGAATGTTTGAACATATACCTCAGCTCATTGACCGCTTTCCAGATTTGTCCTTTTTCGGCGGAATCGACTTGTTCTTGAAGCAGGTGTTTGTAATCTCCGTTCCTTTTCTGGAATTCGTGTTGCTGCCGCATGACTTCCGTCAAAATTTGCAGTTCGAACTCCCTTCCGATAACAGCCGCAGCCTTGACTGTTTCCTTGACCAAATGAGACAAACGGTCAATTCTTGCCATCAATACAGCATTGATGGAGTCCGTAATTTTCACATCGCTTCCCGCCTTGAGGTTCCACGCTTCATTTTTTTGGAAAACCCAATCATTTTCGACTAGATACTCAAGCATTTGCTCGGTATAAAATGGATTTCCATTCGTCGATTTCATCAAGAAAGACTGGAGTCCTTGTGCGATAGTTCCCTCCAAACGAACCTCTGCGAATTCACGTATCGCTTCAGGGGAAAGTATATTCAAATCTATTTCAAGATATGGCATTTCCTCTGGAGGAGGTGTTTCAAAAAAGTCGGGTTTAGATAAATCTTCCTCCTTGTATCTTGACGTAATGATAATACACGCCGAATAATGCCGCATAACCTCTACTAGCTCGCTCAACAACGCTTTGGTACTGGGATCGAACCAATGCCCGTCTTCTACCTCCAATACAAAAGGCCGGAGTGAAGCCAATGCTTTCAATACATTGATAAAGGAAGAAATGGTGTTTTGGTATCTCCCCTTGGCATCCAACTGATTCCAAAGGGAATCGTGGGTTTCCAGTCCGATTCGGGCGGCGATTACTGATTTTGTCCGAATCAACTCCTTCGACACTTCTAGCAGCATCGGGTCGCTATCAATCTTATCCCTGCATTTTTCCAGCAGGGCGGCAAAAGTATTTTCAAACGCTTCCCGATTTCCTTCATGGGTATTGTCGGGGGATTGTTCAAAAATATTTTTCAATAAATAAATGAAGGGGTTGAAGGGCTTTTGCAAAATTTGATCAGCCTGACAAATCAGCCAATCCATTTCATATTGTTCCTTCATGCGAGAACGCAACTCGAATGCAAGTCGGCTCTTCCCTATCCCGGCTTCTCCGAATACCACTACGACCCCGGCAAAAGTATCATCAAAAATGGGTTCGATGAAAGACTGCATCTCCTCCAATTCTCGTTCGCGACCGACCATTTTACCGGAAAAAAAACTTTGTAAGGACATAGACCGTCCCTCAAAAGTATAGGTGGAAATCGGAGCATCAAAGCCCTTGTAAACGATATCCCCTTTAAACCGGAATAAAAATCCTTTTTCTTTTTGGATGTTCCGATCAACCAGCACATCTCCCCATTCGGCAAAAACCATGAGTCTAGCCGCTAGGTTTACCGATGTTCCCACACAAGCATATTGGCATCTATTATCACTACCGATAATTCCCGTATAAGCCATACCGGAAGTAATTCCCGCCTTGTACACCAATGGATATTTTTCTTGGACGGGAGTCAATTTTTCTCGGATTGTCAGTATGAACTCCAATCCCCTATTGATGTTATCGCCATAGGTAATCGGCGCTCCAAAGAATCCGACAAAAACACCTCCTTTATCACCGAAATCAATCTCTTTGAAATATCCTTTGAAGTTGCTGTACTCAGTGGCTATAACTGTCGAAAATTCATCCATGGCCTCCCTGTCCGGTATGCCTTCGAACTTAATAAAGACAGAGACTACATTTCGGAATTCACCGATATCATTGTATCGTATGATCGAATCCGGAACGAATTCGGACAAGGAGCCGATCTCTTCACGGCTTTCTTGGGATTGAAAAACCTCTTCTTGATCATCGGCACTCCCTAGTACTCGATAATATCCCGGTAAGATTTCCTCAAACTCAAATTGGCTTTTATCAATCTCTTGGTACAAAGATTCGTCAATAATAACTTGACCTTCGGAAGCTTTTTGTTCGCTTTTGGCACAGTTGTCAATCGCATGACCCTTGAAGTAATAACTTTTGCTGCCTTCGTTTCCGATGATTCCCCAATTTACATCTCCAATAGACAACCCTATTTTCAAACGAACCGGAAATTCTTCTCCGTCAACAATGGTATTTGCTCCTTCTTCGAATAATTTTTGAATGCCAATAGCCAACGAAATAATTTTTTCGGGTCGTTTGCATTCAGGAAAAATCGAAGTAAAGGCATCTCCTGCGAAATAAGGAATCATTCCTCCCCGCTGATAAACCTTATCTACTAGCGGATTAAAGATATTATTCAGGATTTTAGACATCAGCTCCGCCCCTTCATTTCCTTCTTCCTTGACTAGCTTTTGTGTCAAGCCGGAAAAACCGGACATGTCCAAAAACATAGTACAAGCGCTCAAGTTGCCCTGACGGACACCTGATTTATCGTTTTGAATGATGAATTGAGGGACGAGGTTTTTCAATGCCGGAACTGTATTTTTTTTCGAATAACGTTATTCGAATCCGTTTCATTATCCAAACAGACAACCTGTCGGACAGAATCACGCAAATTTAAATACTTGCTTTTGATTAACCTAATGCTATCGGCTATCATTATACTCGAAATTCAGTGGTTTACAATTTTTTGACTTGTCCAATATCCGCTTTGCGGTTCGTTTTGCTAAAAGTCCATTGGACTTTTAATCCTACGGATTTCGCACACTCATACCTTTCGCTTCTTTGAAAATGCTCAGCATAGCTACAGCTATGCCTGCGCTTTTCAAATCGCCAAAGAAAAAAATGACTTTGTCAAATTTCTTTCACTCCACTTAATTTCGAGTATAAATCCATATAGGAGATTAGTCAATGATATCATTCATAATTGTGCATATAGCTCAAAATAGGACAGGATAAAATCTATTCATCATCTATAAAACATCCATGAATCTGTCTGTTGGAACAATGTTTGCCAAGAAAAAACAAAATTCATCTATTAAAACCAACATGAATGTGAGGGAAAGCGTTAATAGATTGCTTTTATACACAGAATGTTATTAGCACTCCGTGAATAGTAGTAATTTTGCGGCCCAAACCTTCCCATTCATATTAGAACATTAAGAATTAAAAATTTTATGGCTGACAAGAATAACAATCACGAGCTAAAAGAGACATTCAATGAAAAGGGGGAATTGATTAGCCCCGTATTGGATGATTCTGTTAAAAATTACCTGATTGATATCGATGGTACCATTTGCGATGACGTACCAAACGAAGAACCAGAGAGAATGGGAACCGTCCTTCCATACCCGGATGCACTTGCGATCTTGAACAAATGGTATGACCAATGACACATCATCACCTTTTTCTCTTCTAGGACAGATGCACATCGTGAAATCACTGAAAAGTGGTTGAAAGAACACGGATTCAAGTATCACGGACTATTGATGAACAAGCCTCGTGGCGGAAATTATCACTGGATTGACAACCATATCGTCAGAGCGACTCGTTTCAAAGGGAAGTTCACCGATTTAGTAGTCGAATCTAGGGATATTGAAGTGTTTAAGTCTTAATACTTAACTTACAATAGCCCGTTTAAAAACAAGGCGTTTGTGTGTTCGAACATACAAACGCCTTGTTTTATGCCTGCAATTAGATGGAGTGACATAATTATTTAAGCACTACTAAACATAGAAGTCGCACTAATCGTTTTACCTTCGTCTTACGTTATTCAAACAAGAACGAACGCTATACATGTCCATCTACATCCACGATACACTCAATTTTGTTTCCAAAATGACTCCTCGTCGCGCTTGGAACGCGGCCAAGGTAGTATCCTCTTTTTATATCACGAAATGGAGGAAAAAGCCGGTACAATGGGGATTGCCCTTTACGGTATCCCTTGAACCCACTACGGCATGTAACTTGCGTTGCCCAGAATGTCCTAGCGGACTCCGAGCATTCACCCGTCCTACCGGTAACTTGAAAGAAGATTTCTTTAGGAGTACCATTGATGAAATGCACAAAGAATTGATGTATCTCATTTTTTATTTCCAAGGAGAGCCTTATATCAATCCCAAGTTCTTGGACATGGTGAAATATGCTAACGATAAAGGGATTTATACCATCACATCTACCAACGGGCATTTTTTAAATGATGCGAACGCAAAAAAAACCATTGAGTCGGGGTTGGATAGAATGATTATTTCAGTAGATGGTACGACACAAGAGGTATATGAAAATTACCGAAAGGCCGGCAAACTGGATAACGTATTGGAAGGAGCCCGCAACATGGTGAAATGGAAAAGGAAAATGAAATCGAAAACGCCCCATTTGATTTTTCAGTTTCTCGTGGTCAAACCCAATGAACACCAAATCGACGAAGTCTATCGACTAGCGGAAGAAATCGGAATCGACGAGGTAAAACTCAAAACCGCACAAGTTTACGATTACAAACATGGTAACGACCTGATTCCTACGATTGAAAAATATGCCCGATACGCCAAGCAAGCCGATGGTACATACACCGTCAAAAACGAGCTGCTCAACCACTGTTGGAAACTATGGCACTCTTGTGTAATCACTTGGGACGGAATGGTGGTTCCATGTTGTTTTGACAAAGATGCGGAGTATCGCCTGGGAGACTTGAAAAAAGAAACATTCAAGGAACTTTGGCAAGGAGAAGAATACAACAACTTCAGAAAAATGCTGCTAAAAGGGCGGGATCAAATCGACATTTGCACCAACTGTACGGAAGGTTGCAAAGTTTGGGCCTAGTACATTGTACACTAAGGAACATTAACCAAGAATTGAGCAATCCTTTGTTTTAATATTTCCCCGGAAGGGGAATAAACCATCCCCTTGTAATTTTCTCGTTCCGCTAAGGCGGAATGAATATCCAAATCCCCTTGATTTTGGGTCATGAATATCTTTTTTTCATGAAATCTCGAAGCGAGATACTCTTGTTCTGTTTGTCCGGGAGTCGGAATCAATAAGGCTTTTTTTCCTAGGGCGGTCAAATCCATAATGGTACTATAGCCGGATCTTGAAATCACAAAATCGGAAGCACAAATAGCCATGTTCAATTCTTGGGCGGTCATGAATGAAACCATGCGGATGTTATCGCCTATCATTTTTTCCTCCTTGGATTCCGTTTTACCTCCTACGATTAAAATCCGCTTTTGAATCCCCTTCAATTTTCCAATCAATTCCTCCTCCAAACGAGTACGTTGAGGCTCCGGACCGGAGAGAATAACCAATATGTCATTTTCTATTTCTACATCCATTCCGCAAAAGCGACTCAATGCACCGATATAACTAGGGAAGTCATGCTTTTTACATGGGCGGGAAAGCTCGCCGGACAAATTTTCATCTCCTTCAAAATCCGGAATCCAAAGTTCTTCGTGGCGTTTGATCGCTAATATGTTGGCAAAATTACCCCAAAAGGAAGAAAACCGATCAGGTGTTTTGATATTGATTTGATGGGATAAAAAAGCCGAATATAAATAAGGATTCCAACAACCGAATCGGCTATCAGAAATAATCCCACGAATTTGATAATTTCGTATGATATCATCCGTAACAAAAAATTCCCGGATAACGGACATCGCGATTTTAGGCATTTGCCAAGCTATGCTTTTCACCATATTGTCCGAATCATAGTTGATATCGTATCCCGGCAACTTCAAACAAATCAATTGCGGAAATTCCTGTTTTAATAAATCCAGTGCCCTACCATCGGATGCAATAACAGGCTCTATTCCCTGTCTTTCCAACTCATGGATGATGGGTATGGAGCGCGTGGCGTGACCTAGCCCCCAATTCAAAATTCCTACAAGAATTCGTTTCTTTTTGATAAAGGATACCGGTTTTAATAAAATTGCGTTGTAAATTTAGCACACCGCTAAATCTAAATCCGAATTATTATGAAAAAGTGGCAAAGAACGCTCGCCATTGTTGCAATCGTCGCATTTTTAGCCGGACTCGCCGGCTGTAAAGCCAATGATTGTGGTTGCCCTAAATTTCAGTTAGAGCAATCGGGAGACATTTTGGAGTAAACCCAACTTGTACATATCCCTATCCCATATAAGAATCTCTTTAGGTACTTAAGTACCTGGCCATAAATAATCAGGGAATATGCTTTTCGGGTATTTTTGCTT
>JAHDCE010000692.1 GCA_020630045.1 Saprospiraceae bacterium
CGGGCTTTTTATATGAATAAAATCGTATGTGTTAAATCAATATGAAAATTATATTTACCCGGTCTTACACACTATCTTTAGTTCTGGTAAACAAAGCAATGTTTTGAATTAAGGTATTCCCCCCTACAACCGGTTATTAATATCGGTCTACTTAGCTCCCTCTTTTTGATATTTTGTTTTTTATTCCAATTATGGGATATGAAATTGTATATATGATATTCTTGTCATCGCGGAACCAGCCGCATGGAAAAATACCCTTTTGAAATGTTTGTTCATTTCTCAAATAAACGCAGGTGGCAAGATACTGATGTAGCTAGCATTATTGCTGCATTAGAGATTCCGGGTGGCGCGTAAGCGTTCCCGGTTTTTTTATGTTGGATGTAGATATCAAACTCCTACGACAAAAACGGTCGGCCGCTTGTGTAAATCAGGAAGTTCTCCCTTCCAGTTTTTAACGAAGTCAGACTTAATGAATTCATCATCCTTTGATCCCAAATCACAAGCAATACAAAGTTTAATATTTGGTGGTAAATATTGGATTAAATCTTTGAGTAGTTGATTGTTCCGATAAGGGGCTTCAATAAATATTTGAGTTTGATGTTTGCACTTACCGGCGACATTACGGATACTTTGGATTCGTTCCTTGGTTTTGATGGGCAAGTACCCTAAAAACGCGAAGGATTGTCCATTCATCCCGGATGCCATGAGAGATAATAAAATTGAAGAAGGTCCAATTAATGGTACTACACGAATACCCATTTGATGTGCCGCTTCTACCACTTTAGCTCCGGGGTCAGCCACTCCCGGACAACCCGCTTCGGACATCAGTCCGATGGATTTGCCAGTAGTTGCGTTGTGTAAAAATTTATTTAAGTCATTGTCAGATTGATTTTTGTCCAATTCATGACATGTCCTGAATAGGAAAGGTCGGGCGGGTACTACTAATAAATCGACGAGCAGTCCTAGTCCGTTCAACGATGAATTCATCCAATTGATGAATTTGTCGAATGACATATTCTGGAATTTGTTCTAAAGATTCGGATAGGAATCGGTATTAAATATAAAGTGCCTTTCATAGATTTATCGTTTCGTCATATGTTTACCCGTTATTTTCTTAATCATATATCCGACAAGGGCCTCCTTGATGATTTTTTTTCCAGTGCGGTCGCCTTGCTCCATGCCTAACCGTTGGAAATGCATAGGGATAGGGTCGTCTTTTAACCCGGCACATCCAAAAGAAATTTCTACTTGATCGTTATGATGAATATTTGAAATAAAATCATCGGGAACACCGGAGTCCGTAAAAGGAAAAGAAAATGATTTTATTTTTCTAATATTGAATTCATTCGATTGGCTTACGCTTTCGTTCACCTGCTTGTTTCGTTCATCATCTTGAATGTTTGAAAATAAAGGGTGATTCAGACTATGTCCACCGAATTGAAATCCGGCAGAAGCCATCTCGCTTATTTGAGATGTAGTAAGATAAGGTCGATATTCAAATAAAAACTCCTTCGCTATTTCAGGAAAATAATTGTCAATTATTTCATATTGAAATAAAGATGGCGTCCTTCCGGATAACATTCTATTTTTAAAATGAATAATATCAGGCAAATTATACTTTTGTAGAATGCTTTTTCTCAAAGCTTCATCCTGACTTAATCGCTCAACGACCAAGCTTGAAGTGTACCTGAAAAATAAATTTTTATTATCAATGAAATCAGTGTTTAAAAAAAAAGTAGCCGGTATTTTTTTTTCTATTAAAATCGGAGAGATAACCTCATAACACTGCCTCAATCCGTCGTCAAAAGTCAAATGAAAAATTCGATTGCTCCCTGTCGATTTTTTATTGGAAATGTCTAGGAATTCTTCTAGGGAAACCGGATGGTAATATTGTAATAATAAATCAAGATCCATTTTGAAATTTTCAATGGATCGAGGAGTATATAAGTGGCGAATATGTGGCAATTCATCAGGAGTCCCCACACTATGATAAAATGGTAATAAAGATTGATTTCCTGAATAGGAA
>JAHDCE010000693.1 GCA_020630045.1 Saprospiraceae bacterium
AGCTTGGGGATAATCTTCGTAAGTTACGAAATACATGACCGGGATGAATGAGCGGTCAAAATTCATGGAGTTTTTGACAATACTCACCTTCGGACAACCAAAGGAAGAGAATAATAGTATTGTGATAAGTATCTGACCACAAATAATCGGAATATGCTTTTTGGTTCTTTTTATTTTATCCTTCGTACAATCCTCAACTTGGTAGCTGCGACTACCAGTTTCCGGGTTTCCCTCGGCTAAAATAAAAATACCCTTAAAAATCATTATTCGATTATGTATGCCCAGACACTTAAGAACGGTAAACAGCTTTTTCATTGACTCTAATTTTATATTTAAATTAAAGTTCAATAAAAAAGCATGACTAAAGAATGATGAAAATCAATATTAAAAATGACATTCGTCAAGCGTTGAGTTGTTCGAGTTTTTTTCGATTTAAAATTTTGATTCTTCCGGATTCTATTTCAATCAAACCTTCCCCTTTAAAATCGGTGAGTGTCCGGATGGCTGTTTCTTTGGCGGTGCCGATCATGGCTGCTAGGTCGTCTCTCATGATTGAAATCCCTTCTTCTTGAAACCGGTCGTCTAATCTCAATAAAGCATTGGCGACTCGTTTGCGAATGGAGTCGTATGCCAAGCCTAATAGTTGCCCTTCCGTGGAAGCGTTGTCGTGCACGAGCATTTTGATGAATGCCGCAGAAAAATCCCTGTTGCTATATAATAATGTGAAAAAATCTTCTTTGGGAATCAGGCAGAGTTCCGCTGCTTCGATAGCGGCGACGGACTCTTGTCGGGAGGCTTCTCTAATCAAATCGGAATAACCGAAAAAACTGCCTTCATCCAAGACATCTATGATGTATTCTTTTCCCCAATCGTTGGTTTTGAAAATTTTCACTTTGCCAGAAACAATAAAATATAAATACCGTCCGAAGTCACCTTCGGAATAAACGATATCTTTCCGTTTGTATTTACGAATTTCATTGTCCCCTTTGAGGGCTTCCATCGCCTCCTTTCCTTTGGCTTCATTGACGAAGGTGTTGAGTCCTTGCAAAGTACCATCAAAGGAGTGGGAAATTTTCTTGCTTTTTTCCATTCTTACCTGAATGGCGTCTAGCAATTCTACATCATCAAAAGGCTTGGTGATATAATCTACAGCTCCTAGGTTCATGCCCTTTCTAAAGTCGGATTTTTCCGCTTTAGCGGTAAGAAAAACCAACGGAATATCAGAGGTATCGGGATTTCGTCCTAGTATCCTTAATACTCCATATCCGTCTAATTCCGGCATCATCACATCACAGAGTATCAAATCGGGGCGATATTGTTTGGCTTTCCGTACGCCTTCTATGCCGTTCTCCGCCTCAACCACATCGTAACCGGCCAATTCTAATATTTCCACTAAGTTTTCACGGACATCAAAATTGTCTTCGATGACCAATATTTTATTGGTTTTATCTTCCATAATTTTTATTCAAAAAGAAACCCACCCGACAAATACCGGGCGGGTTTCAAGATACAAAATTTGGTCAAAAAGCTGTAAAATTTCATTCTAGCTCCATCTCTTCAGAGACGGACATCCAAAGCATTATCATCAAGAAAATCATTGCGGAAAAATATTTGAGCATATTTTCAGAATCATAGTATCCCATAATTAATAGAAATATGATTAAACCGGATATTAAAATGTCAATAATCCGAATTTCGGCTTTGGTCTTTTCTATATTTTTTCTGTTTTCCATCACTATCAATTTTCAATCATGTAAAATCAACATTGGCACCGGGCATTCGAATACGATTTCTTTGGTCAGGCTTTTGTGAAATAGGTTTCCGAAAAAGCCTCGATCATGTTTGACCATACACAACAAATCCGGTTGTTCGGAGTCGAGTAAATCGGAAATTCCTTTTTTGATATTTTCTTCGCCTGACCAGTGAAATTTATCTGCTATTGCATTTAAATAAGCGCTGGTAGCATGCATCCCCGAAGCGGGTACCGTTTTTAAGATGCTATGGTATATGATGAA
>JAHDCE010000052.1 GCA_020630045.1 Saprospiraceae bacterium
TAAAATAAAAAAGGGAAGCCCTCCGGCTTCCCTACTAACCAACTAAAACTCAAGAACTATGATTCTTGTTGACCTTTAGGTCAAATTTCTAAAGGGGGGTAGAAAACTTTGACTTACAGGTTGGTTAAGTTTTGAATTAAATATGGGTACAAAGACCCATATTTTAATTCAATACAAATCACAAATAAAATACACAAACACTATTTCGTCACTACAACTTTTTTGTAGCCTAATATTTCTTTTATGAAGATCGTTCCTCTATAAGAGAGCCAGTACATAACCGGTACGACGACCAACGTTAATACGGTTGCAAATACCAAGCCATAAATTACAGTCCAAGCCATCGGGCCCCAAAATGCTACATTATCACCACCTATAAATATTTGAGGATCAAGGTCTGAGATTAATGTAAAAAAGTTGAAATTAAATCCGATGGCCAATGGGATCAATCCTAGTACGGTAGTAATAGCCGTCAATAATACGGGACGTAGACGTGTAGCCCCCGCTTGAATAATCGCTTCTTTGACCAAATTAGCGGAAAGTCGTTGATCTCTAGTCAGGTTTAATTCCTCTCTTTTCCGCTTGATGAGTAAGTCTACATAGTCAATTAATACGATGGCATTATTAACGACAATTCCCGCAAGGGAAATAATACCTACTCCAGTCATAATTACGACCAAGTCGGAGCCATCCAACACATACCCCAAGAATACACCGATGGTACTGAATAAAATGGACAACAGAATGATAATCGGCGAGGAGAAAGAGTTGAATTGAGTCACTAGGATGATAAATATCAAGAACAATGCGATACCGAAAGCGGTCATTAAGAATCCCATACTTTCCGCTTGTTCTTTCTGTTCACCGGTAAATTCGTGTTTGATACCATCCGGTTTGTCATAAGCCTCCATCAAACGTTCCAATTGTGCGACGATTTCGTTGGCGTTGTATCCATCCAAAATATTAGAGGAAACAGTCACCATTCGTTTCAAATCTTTTCGTTTGATTGCCGTGTATGTTTCTCCCCTTTCAATTTCTGCGACCGATTCAATCGGAACTTGTTTTACACGTCCGTCGCCACGATCACGGAAAGTGATTTTTTGAGAAATTAATGCTTGCTTGTCGTTTCGATAGGATTCTCCCGCACGCAAATTAATCGGATACTCGTCCTCCCCTTTTTTGAATTTGGACACTTCCAAACCATATTGTGCAGTACGAATGGCCACAGCAATATCTCTGGTGTTAATACCGTACAAACGGGCACGTTCCCGATCGATTTTTACAGTTTGTTCGGGCTTTGCCAATTTTACATCAGCTTTCAAACCTTCAATTCCCTGAATGCCGAAACCATTGAGGTAATTGATGACCTTTTGGGACTCTGCCATGAGTTCTTCCAAGTCTTCCCCGGTCAATTCTAAGTTAATCGGTTTTCCGGTCGGCGGGCCATCTTGATTTTTTTCTACGGTTACTTGTACACCCGGGTATTTACCGACAACTGTCCGTCGTAAAATATCCATCGCATCTCTACTAGATAAATCCCCTCGTTCAGAAGTAGGAATGAACGAAACCGTCAATCGTGCCTTGTTGGGCGATTGTCCCGGGTCCGGCGGGCCATTCGGATCGGCGGTACCTTCTCCGATTTGAATCAATAGCGACTCAATAATCGGATTGTAGGCTTTAAGAGAATCCTTTACCTCCTGTTCCATATTGCGAACCAATTCGTTGGTTTCTTCGATATCGGTTCCCATATCCATTTCGATGAATGCATTGACGTATAAGGGATCCGCTTCGGGGAAGTAAACCACCTTTGGCATGAACAGGTTCAACAAAGTAATGGAGGCGAATAAAAGACCGATTGTTCCTAGGAATATTCCCAGTGGGATGAATTTCCCCTTGAGGGCGAAACGGATAAATTTATTATATCCTTTTTCTAGAATCGGCAATACTCGTCCTTGGAAAAAGAATGAGGCCGGTCGAAGGAAAACCAAATTGAGCAGGCTGATGCCGGCAAAAATACCCAAGAGATTCCTTAGCCAAAGTATTCCTCCGAAGTGAGCCATAACCGCTACGATGACCAACACTCCTACTAATATCAGTCCGTTGATGAGCCTTCTCACCCTTGCTTTTCTATCTTCGGCCGGTTCATCGACTTTCATCAATATCGAAGTCAGTACCGGGTTGATGACCAGTGCCACGAACAAGGAAGACAACAATACGATAATCAATGTAATCGGAAGATATTTCATAAAACTACCCATGATACCCGGCCAAAATGCCAAGGGGATAAATGCCGCCAAGGTCGTCGCCGTAGATGCGATGATGGGCCATGCCACTTCACCTGCACCGCGTTTGGCAGCATCCATAGGGTGATAACCTTCTTGGAAATATCGATAGATGTTTTCAACGACTACGATACCATTGTCCACTAACATTCCGAGTGCGAGAATCAATGAGAACAATACTACCATATTCATGGTAACGCCCATCGTATTCAATATCAAAATCCCCATCAACATGGAAAGCGGGATAGCGATTCCTACGAACATCGCGTTTCTAATTCCTAGGAAAAACAACAGAACTAATACTACGAGTATGACACCTGAAATGATGGAATTCTGAAGGTTGGATACTTCGTTACGGGTATTGACGGACTGATCGTTGAACAAACTGACTTTTAAATCTTTCGGGAAGACTTCTTCTTCAGCCGTTTTTGCAATTTCGGCGATTTTATCCGCTGCGTCTAGTAGGTTCGCTCCGGACCGTTTGACGACATCACAAGAAACGACGGGCAATGCATCGGAACGGGCATAGCTGGTCCGGTCTTCGTAACCGAATTTGACTTGGCCGATGTCCCTGAGATATACCGGATTGCCCCGCTCGTTTTTGACGACAATGTTTTCGATTTCCTTGGCGTTTTCGAATAATCCAACCACCCGGACAGCACTTCTAAAGCCATTGCTGACGATTTCGCCCGCCGACATGGTGACGTTTTCCGTTTGAATCGCTTCTTGGATATCGTAATAAGAGATTTTTCGAGCCTGCATTTCGTTTAGGTCGACCTCGATTTCCATTTCACGGTCTACGGAACCCTTGATTTCTACTTTGGAAACCTCCTTGAGTTCTTCCACCTTATCCTGGACATATTCTGCATAATAACGAAGTTCGTCCACGGAGAAATTTCCGGAAAGGTTGATAGAAACAATCGGCAGCTGGGATACATTGACATCCTTGACGATGGGATCTGTCGGCAAGTCATCCGGCAGTTCTTGTTTGGCTTTGTCGATGGCATCTTTGACATCGATCATCGCATCATCAATGGTAACGGTTTCGTTGAACTCGACCATGATAACGGAAAAATCCTGCATGGAAGTCGATTCCACTTTCTTCAACCCTTCCAAGGATTTGATTTCCTTTTCGATGGGACGGGTCACCAAGTTTTCGATGTCCACCGCAGAGTTACCCGGATAAGGCGTATTGATAAATACTGTCGGCAATGAAACCTCAGGGAACTGCTCCTTGGGAATGGAGTTGAACGATTGTACGCCAAATAATAAAATCATTCCCGTAAGGAGGAGAATGGTGAGCGTGTTGTCCACCGCCCACGAGGTGAGTCCGAATTCACGGACGCCGACTTGTTTTTCTTTTGGATCGTTAGCCATTATTCTTTTCTTCTTCCAGTTGAGAAATGGTGACGGAAACCGGTTGGTTTTCACTGAGTCCGCGACCTCCTTGTTCGATGATGAGTTCACCGCCCTTGAGTCCCTCCTCTACGACTACTTTTCCTTCGAAGGAATCGCCGGTGGTGACATATACTTTTTTGGAGACTTCGCCTTTGTCGCTTTTATCAACGACAAAGACATAATCCTGACCTCCGATATCTTGCCGTATCAATTCTTCGGCAATCAAAACGACATCTTTTTGGGGTTCATCTCCGATGAGCATCAATGCCGTAAGGTTCGGTTTGAGGATGCCACCCGGATTGCTCAATTCTACTTCCACATCAAAAGTACGATTGGCCGCATTGACCGAACGTCCGATGAGTGTCACGCGGGCTTTCCGTTCTTCCTCCAAAGAAGGAAATTTGACGGTTACCCGATTGCCTCGTTTGACGTTTTTCAAGTATTTTTCAGGTACACCGGCCACGACTTTTACGGTTCCGGTATTCATAATCATTAAGATCGGAGCACCTGGCCCGGCCATTTCACCTTGCTTGACCATGACCATATCAATGACTCCGGATGCCGGAGAGTAGACATTGGCTTTGGTGGTTTGAAACTTGACGGTTTCCAAGGATTTTTCTAGGGATTCCATATTATTTTTTGCTTGGAGATATTGCATTTCCGAGCCGATGTTCTGATCCCAAAGTCGTTTTTGTCGTTCGTAAACCGTGACTGCAAGTTCCAAACGTTTTTCGATTTCGGCGATTTGTTTGTCCACTGCTTCCAGGTCAAGTTTGGCCACTAGGTCGCCTTTCTTGATATATTGGCCTTCTTCCCAGGTCATTTGTAACAAGCGACCGCCGGTTTCACTACTTGCCATAGTGGATTTATCCGCTTGGACAACCGCTTGGATTTCGGAATAACTTTTAAAGTCTCCCTTGTCTACTTTGACAGCAGTAACGGAAGTTTTTCGGATTTCCGAGGTGTCCCGTTCTCCGATTTTGTCTTCCAATCTCTTGATGATGCCATCCAATTTTTGTTGACCGATTTTGGCGTTGGTCAACATGGCACGCAATTGCTCTACATTATCCGGCAACTCTCCTTCCGGAACGGTGACGGTTAGCAATTCCGTCTCTTCTGCCGGTGGTTGACATGCCCAAACGGTGGTTGCCAAACAGATGAATAAAAGCCATTTTTTCATGGTATTCGGTGTATCTTATTTTTGAAAATTTTGTTTATCGTCCGATTGCTTTATCGAGGTTTATTTTGGCAACAAGCAAATCATACCTTGCATTGAGCAAATTCGCCTGTGATTCATATAAGCTTTGTTCCGCTTGAGAAATTTCCAAACTGGAACCGACTCCTTCCTTGTATTTTATCCGGGAGGTTTCATATATTTTTTCCGCTAAGGCTAAATTCTTTTTCCGGGACTCCACCCTGTCGAATGCATTCCGATAGGTTTCGCGGGCGTTCCTGATTTCGAGGGTAATGGCTTCTTCGAGTTTTACCCTTCGGTTTTTGACGCTTTCCAATTGTAGATTAGCCCTTTGGATTTTCGCCCGTTTTTCAAAACCGTCAAAAATGGGAACATTGAGTTGTAGGCCCACAACCGCATTATCCGCCCAATTGCCATCCCTAAAATTATCGCCTTGCCACGTAACGCCATATCCACCAAATGCTACCAATTGCGGCCAATAACCGGCCTTGAATCTTTTGACATTGAGTTGGTTTAATTCGATGGCCGTTTCGACAATCGTATATTCGGAACGAAGGCGATAATCTATTTCAGCATTTAAGTCCGCATCGCTTGCGGGCGCTAAGAGTGATTCCAAATTGTCTTCTAGGGTAATTTCTTGATCTTGTGGGTATCCCATCCTGAACTTGAGCACATTCAATACGATGTCTTTTTGTCGTTCTAAGCTTTCTTTTTCTACTTGGATATTCGCTAGGGAAAGTTCTAGGCGATCTACATCTAATTGTTCAACAAACCCGGCCTTATATAGCTCCTTGGTTTCAAATAGTAAGCGTTCTAGGTTTTTAATGTTTTTATCCAGAACCACTTCATTTTCTACAATGATCAAAGCAGGAAGATAGGCATCACGTACATTGTTACGAATGACGTCTTTTTGTTGGGTGAGTTGTTCTCTGACTTGGCGACTATACAATCTCGCTGCTTGAAGTCCATACAAATAACTTCCATCAAATAATAAAGAAGAAACTTCGAGTCCGAAATCGAATTGATTTTTCACACCAAACTGAACCTCGGGATTGAAATTCGGATCCGGCATTCCGGTAACGGGGTTCAATCCGAATTCTTCGGGAAGAATCGTCACCGGTAGTTTTAGGAAATGATTGAAGCTACTACTGAAGTTAACTTGAGGAAGCCCGATAGCTTTTAGTTCCTCGATCCGTTCATCGGCATCAGCGATATTGATTTGCGCATCCCTCAAATCCGGGCTATTGGTCATCCCATAATCCAACGCCTCTTGCAGACTGAATGAGGTCAGGTTGTTTTGGGCCTTCAGGTTTCCTATCATCAGGAAAAGAGTGATGATAATCGGTATTTTTTTCATTCTTTTATTTTTCGGACAAATGTTTTTCTAAAACTTCCAATCCTTTCTTAGAGGCGATTCCTTGGATATGGTATTTGATATATGCCAAGAACACTTTTTCTTTATTGTATTCCCTTACGGGAAAAACTTCTTCATCCACTACGATAGATGAATTCCCTACATAAAATCGTGCGATAATATCCGGGTCTATATCTTGTCGATATAGACCGGATTGAATTCCTTTTATCAAATTTTCATGAATAACTTGATAGATTTGACCTTTCCTTCTTTCCTCCAATTCTCTCCAACTAGTGGAATAATATTTTTTGAGGTCATAAACCGCAGAAGGGTTGATTTCTCGAAGAATCATTGATACATGTCGTGCAATGATAAGCAACTCCTCGATAGAATCGACTTCCATTTGGTGAATGGCCAAAATGGCTTGTTCTTCGGTGGCACAATGTTGTAAAACGACCTTTTGGATTAGGTCTGATTTATTGTCTACATATTGGTATAAAGTCTTTTTAGAAATCCCCAATTCCCTAGAGATGTCGTCCATAGAAACACTCTTTATTCCAATACGAAGGAATAATTCACTGGCCTTGGTTAATATCTCTTGCTCTTTTTCCAAAAGGATGCTTATTTTCACGCAAATATACGCCAAAAAAACAATGGAAACTTGAAATGGTTTTAAAGTTTCCAAAGTTTTCATTAATTTAACATATCTATCATCGTGCTTTTCTTCCGACCCCTTTCCAACCAATTTTCTATAAAAAAAGAAAGCTATGGGGGCAAAAAAATATTGTGTATTGGGATTGATGTCAGGCAGTTCACTTGATGGCTTAGATTTGGCATTGTGCGAGTTCGCCATCTCGGACAGTGGAATCTCTTGGCGCTTGATGGAGTCAGATACGATAGGCTATGAAGAAAAGTGGAAACTCCGGCTAAAAAAACTGCCTGAACGCTCAGCCTTAGAGTATGTAAAGACAGATACTTACCTAGGACACTATTTTGCTGATTTGGTATCTGAGTTTTTAGAAGACAAAGATGTGAGGCCCGACTTTATCGCCTCCCATGGCCACACCATTTATCATTATCCGGACAAGTTAATAACAGCACAAATCGGTTGCGGTGCCACCTTAGCAGCAAAATCCGGATTTCCGGTTGTTAATGGTTTCCGGCATCATGATATTGCCCTAGAAGGTGAAGGAACTCCCCTAGCTCATGTAGCCGATAAATTCTTGTTTCCCGGGTATGATTATTATGTCAACCTAGGAGGTATTGCCAATATTTCTGTAATCCGCGATGACGGATGGAAAGCGTTTGATGTGGTTCCCTGTAATCAAATACTCAATTCATTGGCCAGGCGTCTTGGTGGGGAATATGACGAAAACGGGCAGTGGGCATCGGAAGGCAATATGCTCCCGGATTTATTCGAAGAATTAAACCGGCATCCGTTTTTTAGAAAACCTCCTCCAAAATCTTTAGACAATCAGGACATACGTAAAAATATCCAACCCATTGTTTTCCGGGCGGAGGGCAGTATTGAAGACAAGCTACATACCTTTACTTCATTTATTGGCTTTCAAATAGCTAGGGCTATTTCAAAAACGGGTAAATCAAATGAAAAGAAAAGATTATTTTTGTCGGGAGGAGGTACATTTAACGGATTCCTGACCACTTGTATAGAGGAACATATCCGAAGCCTTCAAATGGAAATTGATTTGGTGATTCCCGATGCACAAATTATTTCATTTAAAGAATCTTTACTCATCGCCCTGTTGGGTGTATTACGGGTTGAAAATAAATTGAATTGTTATTGCGAAATTACGGGTGCCACTGAAAACACGATTAACGGGGGGATTTATCAAGGAACAAAGTATAAACTATAAGGCATGTCAAAAAAGGTCTTGGTGACCGGAACCACTGGTTTTGTCGGATCATACTTATGCAGAGAACTTTTGAAACGTGGTTATGAAGTCCATGGAGTCAAACGCAGTTCGAGTCCATTAGATTTAGTGACCGATTTCGAGGAGCAAATACACTGGCACACCGGCGATATATTGGATATTCCGTTTTTAGAAGATGCGGTATCCGGGATGAATCAAGTTTTTCATTGTGCTGCGGTAGTATCTTTCAACTCGAAGGATAAAGAGCTGATGCATTTGGTAAATGAAACGGGCACCGCAAATGTGGTCAATTCTTGTTTACATCACCAAGTATCAAAGCTTATTTATGTCAGTTCTATTGCAGCAATCGGAAGACCCGAGCATCATACCCAAGAAATAAATGAGGCGACAAAATGGGTTCCTAGCCCTAATAATACTGCCTATGCAATCAGTAAATTCAATGCTGAAAGAGAAGTTTGGAGGGGTCATGCGGAAGGGCTTCAAGTTGCGATTGTCAACCCTTCGATCATTTTAGGAAGCGGATTTTGGGACTCAGGAAGTGGACGAATATTCTCAACCGTGTACCAGGGGCTTAAATATTATCCTAGTGGAGCCACTGGATTTGTTGATGTCAGGGATGTAGCACGGATGATGATTGAACTTGCGGAATCGGATATTTCGGGCCAACGATTCATATTGAATGGTGCGAATCTTTCCTGGAAAGAGATTCTCGATAAGATTGCGAATGAACTCAATACTACTGGTCCGTCTATCGCCGCTACTCCGTTTCTACAAAGCCTTTATTGGAGATTGGAGTCGGTAAAGTCATTGCTTTCCGGCAATCCCCCTTTGGCAACAAAAGAAACCATGAAGACCTCGGCATTGTCTTTTCAATATAATTCTAATGCCATACAAGAAAAATTAGCTACTGAGTTTATTTCTATAGATCAAACCATTTCGGACACCTGTTCCGCTTTCTTAGCACATAGAAAGACAAATCGTATAATGCTTTTCTAAAAAATATCACGCTTAAGTACCAGGCACTTAGCGAATTATAGCATTCGATTTTTCAAATTATTTCGAATTCATCAAAAAAGACCGCCTCAAAATGTGAGGTGGTCTTTTTTGATTTCATTTCCAATAAAAACAAAAAAGCCGAGTGGAAAAATCCACTCGGCTTAATATTAGTTGTAAATCCCTAAGACGGGAAGTTGATTTCCTAAAGGAAATTACTTCATATCAGTTTCGATACGTCCACCTGAACCAGAAGTTACATTAACACCTGAGTTGTAACATCCTTTTCCAGCGTTTGGACCTTCCGGACGTCCCATGTCAGACTCACCACCGCGAGCAACACGGAACTCAACACGACGGTTGATGTAAGAAGAAGAGTTTGTATCAACAAGTGGAGATTCTTCACCACCATACTGAATGACTAAACGATCACGAGAGATACCGTAAACATTTACCAAGTACTCAACAGAAGTTCTTGCACGGTTGTAAGAAAGAACCTGGTTGTAAGCGTTGTTATTCAAGCGGTCAGTGTGACCAATAACAAGGATACGTACTTCAGGATGGTCTTTCATTACACGAGCAACGTGGTGCAACTGAGCCTTAGATTCGTTTTTCAAGTAACACTTGTCCAAATCGAAGTGAATCATTGGAAGGAACCAGTCAGCCAACTTCATGGTAGTGTTGTTAGTGATGTTTCCACCACCTTTCTCATACCATCCTTCAGCACGGCCCATGTTTTTGATATCTTCAGCAGTGATACAACAAGGCTTCTCTGGCTCAGCAGCGTAACCTTTATCATCTACTTTGTCAACCAAATCGTGTGGAGTGTATGGCTGGTCATCATCACAGTCATAAACACCATCACCATCAGAATCCAAACGACGACCTTTAACGTCTACCGGACATCCTTTAGGAGTATCTGGCTCTTCATCCAATTGGTCAACGACACCGTCACCATCAGCATCCTTCATCATCAAAGGATTACGCTTCTTTAGCTCAGCAATATCCTTCATAGAATAAGTCAAAGGATTCACCCAGTAAAGAGGCTCGACACCTTCTTTAGGATTGATGTTGAAGTTGATTTTCAAGTTGGTGTAGTGAGGAACATCTACGTTACGAGCGTAAACGTGACCATCGATGTTATCATTCAAAGACACCATAGCTTGGTGTTCCAAAGCAATGTTCAACTGCTTTGTAATTTTGAATGCAATACCGGCACCTACATCAACACCCGGCATGATAGCGAATGTTTCGTTACCGAACCAGTTGAAAGAAGACCATGAAGGAGTTTCTCCGTTACCTTCACCATAAACAACTTCCGTCTCATAAGAATCATCCAAGTATTCTTTCAACTCTTTACGAGCATCGCTAAAGAATACCTCATCATCTTGAGGAGGATTCTGGATACGAGTCATTCCAGGAAGACCATTAGCGGCATCAAGGTATGCCGGACCTTCTGGATTGTCACCTCCTTGGCTACGTCCTTTATCACGAATGTTGACAAAAGATTTGTATCCAGTAAGAGTTGGACCCGCAAATGCGTACAAATTCCATTTGTTACTTTTCTTGTGGAAAAGAATGTTTGAAGTATTCACAACAAAGTGGAATGACCCCCAAACCATATGGGTTTTGTAATTACGATAAAGACGAGAATTAGGAGAGTATCCCAATTGTCCCCACCCTCTTTGGTCAGCTCCTCCTCTGTGGTTTCCACGAGGAACTTCAATACCTGAGTTTCTGAAAGTAGAAGGACGGTCATCTAAACCGAAAGCTTGACCATACATGGCTTGAAGGCGGAGTGAGATAGTATAATTCAATGCACGACGCAAATGAAGACCTACACCCCAACCTGGACGAGACCAAACATCACCATGAACAAAGAAATGTCCAAGGTTCAGACCGATTTCTGTACCATGTTTTGGTTTTGGAGGAAAATAATTTTCCTCGTTAATTTCTTTCCGTTCTTCGTCTTGGAAGTCGGAATCGCCTCCGTTCATCGGGAGGTCGGAGCTTGTTTGTGCGTAAGTAAAAGACGCACAAAGAATCAAAGCAAACAAAAAGCAAATTCTCTTCGTCATAGGGTTTTACTTTGAAGATTAGATAATGAATGAATTAAAGTAAAATAAGGTGTTTCTAAAACTAAGCAATAAAAATCAAATACAAATCTAGGTTTTTTTTTCGTTGATACAAATCTGAACCCTCTTTTTTTCAAGGAATATCGGATTACAACAATTTTTTGAGCGCTATGTCTAGTGCTCTATTGGATATACCGGTTAATTCCGGGCTTTTCGAACGGACTTCGGCCAGTGCTTCTCTGATGGTGTTAGAAACATCAGAAAAGATAGCTTCGTCCGTCATTTCGGCATCCGGCTTCATAAAATATGCAAAGACCCGAGCCATACCACAATTAGCGATAAAATCCGGAATCATACTCAATTTTGTATCGGTATAATCAGCCGTCGGACCAAAAAATACCTTATCGTCTACAAATGGAACATTTGCCCCTGCTGAAATGACGCTAACGCCGGCAGACAACATTCTATCAATTTGTGAACGTGACAATAACTTGGAAGCGGCTCCCGGAATGAAAACATCCGCAGGAACATCCCAAATTTTTTCATTGACTTCATCAAAAGTCATCATTCCCGGCATATTCAAGGCATTTCCTTTTTTTGTGACAAACAATTGTTTGACTTCATCAAAAGAAAAACCATCAGGATTGACCACCCCTCCGGCTCGATCGATAATACCCACTATTTTGGCACCTTTGTGCGCAAGTGAAACGCCGGCGGCGGAAGCAACGTTGCCCCATCCTTGTATAATCACCTTTTTCCCTTCTACAGATTGCCCTTTATAAAGGTCATAAAAATGGACCACGGACTCAGAGACTCCGTAGCCGGTGATCATATCGGCGACAGCATATTTATGCGGGGGGTCAGGGGCAAAGTTAAAGTCCTCGACGATTTTGGAACAACCTTGTCGGAGTTGACCGATAACGCCAATTTTTATACCTTCCGGCAAATTCAGGTGTCCGTTAACGATGCCTTCTTGAGGATGCCACAAACCAAGTTGTTCCGTAATCGGAATCACATCTTTTATTTCATCTACATTGAGGTCTCCACCCGTACCATAATAGTTTTTAAGCAGTGGGTAGACCGCACGATACCATTTTTCAAGGACTTTTTCCCTATCAGGATGGTTAGGGTCAAAATCTATGCCTGATTTTGCTCCGCCGATATCCGGGCCACAAACGGAGAATTTTATCTCCATTACTTTGGCCAGTGAGATGACTTCCTCTTTGTTCAATCCCTTTCTCATCCGGGTGCCTCCTCCGGCTGCACCATTCCTCAAGGAATTGACAACAACCCATCCTTTCGCTCCTGTTTCCTCATCTTTCCATTCGAAAACAATCTCCGGGGATTTTGCTTTGTATTTTTGTAGTAAAGTATTCAATTCTGATTAATTTGCGGCAAAGGTAATGAAATGACGTTAACCTTATGTTAATTCCACAAATAGAAAGTGTGATTTGTCAATGAATTTTGAACAATATCTATCAA